>JAISHZ010000310.1 GCA_031262285.1 Lachnospiraceae bacterium
CGGACCAATTTGGCTATGATTGATCTGCTCAAGCAACTCCGTTTCAAGTTGCGATACATAGGGGATCGTTGATCGTTCTCCAATCGGAAGCAACAACGCTTGTTTCGCCATCATCGCGCATTTTTCAAAGGTTCCGCCCACTCCGACGCCTGCCACCATGGGTGGGCACGCGTTCGCACCGGCTTCTTCCACTGTTCGTAAGATTGCTTCGCGTACCCCTTCCAGTCCGTCCGCAGGTTTGAGCATATAAATACGACTCGTATTTTCACTACCAAATCCTTTTGGTGCCACGGTGATTTCCACTTTATCCCCCGGTACCAAGAAGTAATGAATCACCGCCGGGGTATTATCCCCGGTATTTTCACGCAAAATGGGATCTTTCACAATCGATTTTCGCAGGAAACCTTGTTCATATCCTTGTCGAACGCCCTCTTGGATCGCATCCTCGATACTACCACCCTCAAAAAAGACATCTTGACCAACCTGCAAAAAAATGACCGCCATCCCTGTATCCTGACAAATGGGAATATTTTCTGATTGAGCGATCTCCATATTTAACACCAATTGTTCCAAGACCACGCGACCCAACCCATTACTTTCCGTTTTTGCAGCAGATTCTATGGCATTTCGCATATCCGGAGAAAGGGTATAGTTTGCTTCTATACACATTTCGCGAACATGATCTGTTAGTTGTTGCGTTTGAAAAATCCTCATACCATCTCCATCTCTTGCGTGGTTAGCTGTTCGTAGATCTCTTGGAGCTGTGCATCCGATGCCTGCCCGGAGTGAAGATCAATCGCAGGCGGCTTTTCATTATATCGTGGAACCAAATGCATGTGGTAATGGAAAATGGTTTGCCCTGCGGCTTCTCCATTATTTTGTAGGACATTCAAACCATCACAGGCAAGCACGTTTTTTAGGTGCAGTGCAAGTACTTTCGCTACTTTCATAACGTGCGTTGCTTGTTCGTCGGAAAGCGCATAAAAATCCTCCCTGTGATCCTTAAGGAGTATTAAAGCATGTCCTTTCGTAGCCGGAGCCGCGTCTAATATCACGCGAACCATTTCATCTTCGTACAGTGTTCTGGTGGGAATCACCCCATTCGCCAGCTTACAAAAAATACAATCTTCCATATTCACCTCCACTACGCATATGTCGTCGTACGTTTCTTTCGTCGCATGATGCTGTATGTTAACTTTCGTCATATGTTTTTGTACATTTCATATCCTTGCGTGACCGTGCACTCGATTCTCGCGCCCTTATACACTCTCGAATCCAAAAATCTGATCCAACTGACGGAATGTTTTGAAATCACCCTTCATCTTCATCGACCCCGACATGAAAGCACGTTGAAAGGTCATTCGACCTTCGAATATTTCATCCAGTGTCTCCGTAGAAACCGTGATTTCCACATCTGCGTCCTTTTGTGTTCCTATAAAGCATTCCAACTCGGTTTGGTTGACACGAACGATCAAGGCTTGATTTTGTTCGGCAAATAGAATCTTGTAAGTAGCTTGCACACCTTGATCTGATCGAAAGGTCTGTTTGAGCTTTTCAATATAGTCTTGCGGTGAATTTACATGGCGCTCGACCAGTTTGTTGCGAAAAAGGCTCGCCAGTTCTTGTATATCTTCCTTTTGACGTTGTACATAGGAATCGTCGGCTGCATAATGAGAAAGTTGCTCCGTTTCTTGCGGGGTTAGATCGACGTTTTGTGTGGTAGAAATCATCTTTTTCACAGCTTGGTTGCTCGCCGGAAAGCTTGCTGTTTTTTGATTGATGACACGATACATGTTTTCAGCCTTTTTTTCGATCAGCTGTGCATAGCTTTCATTCATCTCCAACGCAACTGTATCAGCGATATATCCGCATATACCGCTGCAAGGTAAACCACCTAGTATCTCCCAGGCCGTCGCCAGATTCAACTTGCCTTCGCGTTCACCATATGTTGTTGACATGACAATCGGACACATATAAATTGTCGCGATTTTATCTTTATCCCCATAAAGCCAACATGCATCTAAAAACTGTTGCATGTATCCGCCGATTCCGTACCATTCGATCGTGGTCGCTAAGATTACGCCATCCGCAGTCTTAAGCGTTGATGGCAAGGTTGGTATACTGCTCTTATGTTCGTACAAATTGTAGCGCTCGACATTGACGCGAAGCTCTTGAAGCACTTCCTGCGTTTTGTTAATTACATAGAGCGTCGGATCGTTGATTAAACCTCGTCCACCATAATAGATATGAATGTTCACGATGATTCCTCCCTCTCGGACTATTCTGTCTTTTCATCCTTCAATCGTTGCGTATTGCTCATTTATGCGTTGAACTGTTCTTTTCGTCTGTATACCAGGCTAACACAGATTCCCGCCAAGAAACCCGTAAGTAATCCGCCGACATGCCCTGCGTTATCGATTTGAGGCGAAGTATATCCACTGTAAACCGAAAAGGCGATGACTAGAATCACTCGAAGCGGTGTAACATCTTCTATTTTGCGTTTTGAAAATAACAACAGCGCCAAGAGTAACCCGATTAAACCATAGATGGCTCCGCTGGCTCCTACCGAAGGTGGCGGATCTTGTGTCAATCCTTTTACGAATAGCGATAACACGTTCCCGCCTATGCCGGATGCCAGATATACAACCGGATAAACCACATGCCCCACCTCCTTCTCGATCATAGCGCCCAGAAAAACGAGAAGGAACATATTATTTAACAAATGGTTCAACCCGTTATGCAAAAACAACGCGCTGACAATTCGCCAGTATTGATCCCCGCGCACAATGCGTTGATAATCCAAATCGCCATATCCCATGAAAACGGGATAAAGATATGTGATCAGTAGAAATGTCAGAATTGTCACGGAAACTATGACGATGTTACTATACGGTAGCGAACGATGGTTCTTAAAGAAACCGCTCACACTCACATCCTCCACACGATTTTGATCATTCCTATTCACACCCTAAGGGATATGAGTCATGCATAACATCATCCGATGGTACAGCAGAAATGTACCACCCTTTTCCCGATGCGTCAAGGTGTTATACACGCGCACAGAGCAATCCGTGGATATCTTCTTTCATCAGCGAAAAAGAAAACTCCTACCGCCGACTTTTACCTCATCCCCACATTCCAGGGTTCTCTTTTCGTATGGTTGTAGTCGCAGACCATTTTTGAATGTACCATTCGTAGAATTTTGATCTTCTACGAACCATTTCCCGTTCTCGCACTTAATTTTCGCGTGGATTCGGCTTAAGGATGCATCCGGTAAGCATATATCTACCACTTCCTTCAATTTCCCGATTGTCAGAGATTCTTTGTGCAGTGGATAGATTTCACCACTATTCTTATCATACAGAATAGGTATAGACGAAAGCTCGTGATCTTCATCCAAATAAACCGTCTTCCCGTATTCCTCTGAATTGACAGTTTCATCGCAAACCGCATATTGCAACATGGTATTGTGTGTTTCATAATCTATAGGCTCTTCGCTTTCTTTCATACGCTTTCGATAATTTTCTTTTATGATAGAAAGGAATTTTTTCTTGGACTTCTTGGCGCTTTCTTGTTGGTCCGGTGTTTTGGATGCATGTTGGTTCTCGTCATTTGAAAAAGATTGTACAGGTTTTTCGACAGCTACAGAAAGATCGCTTATAGTAGACGGATGAACGGCTGTTTCATGCTGATCAAGCGCCTTTGCATCTTCAAATATCTGTTCCTCTAAGTAGACGCTGCCAAGCATCTGATATTGGTTATAAATTCGGTACACATAATCAACCAAAACGGCATCCTCGTAGTCCATGTGTTCCACCAGATATTCGATCAATTTCATAAAACCGGTATCTTTCTCGAAATAGGGAACATAGACAAAGGCATAATCCTTGTGGATGAAATCTTGGTAAATATGTTCCGGATACCATAATAAATTTCGGTCATCCAATAGAAATCTCGACAACTCCTGCGAAACTTGCTGCATACTCCATAAAAAACTTTTGACCCATTCTCTGTCAATTTTTCTGTCCTTGTATAGTGCGCTCACATTTTGCTTAGATGAGATATCATAATATAAATAGGTATTCCCATCCAAATGCCGCAAACTGCAAGAAAGCAACCCTTTGATCCCTCCTCTGGCGATAATGCAATATTGATACCGTCGTTCATCCGGTTTGTCCTCTAAAGTAATGCGTTCATAATTGCAATTTCGAATTCGTATGTACTGCGTTGCCAGCATAAATCCGCTCCTCTCATGTTTCTTTATCGTTGATTTCTTCGCTTCAGGTT
>JAISHZ010000318.1 GCA_031262285.1 Lachnospiraceae bacterium
GAACAGCTCACCAAGATACCGGTTTCCTTCATACCAAGCTGTTTCACGAGCTGAAAATCCTCTTTGCTCGCGCGAATCCAGCTCGTTACTTGCGGGAACTCGTAGCCTCTTTCCATACATTGATAAACCGCGTCACGATCTTTCTTGCTATACAGGAAAAACTCGCTGGCGCGTATCATGCCATTGGGACCGCCCAAGCGATGGAGATAGTCGTAAATTGTTACGATCTGCTCTGTGGTATAGGGCGCTCTGGATTGCTGACCATCCCTGAAAGTGGTGTCGGTGATCCAGATATCTTTGGGCATATTGTGGGGAACGATGCGATCGTTGAATGGAATTTTGGGAACTTCGGAGTAAGGGAACATATTGCGAAAAGCATTTGGCTTTTCCACATCGTCTAAGTAATACATATGCTCTTGAATTTGTAACAAGTTGTTTTTGGGGTTCATCGTAACCGGCCGGTTTTCGAAATAAGAACTGTCGCTCATCTTTACTCCTATCTGTAGTTTTGAATGATTCGTTTGCTTTGTACGATTGTATACAACAAAACAAAGACTGTCAAGAAAAAAATGTATCCAAAAACTCTTTCAACTTCTTCCTTGCTTCCACGATCTTTTTGGGATCTTGTCCGTTTAGAACTTGTTCAAAGATGCGCATTTTCTGTTCGATCAAATCCCTATCAGTGCCCAATGCCTCGGCGTACAGATTTTCGCCTTTTAGGAGAAGCAGCCTGTTTTCTTCATTTTCTCTGGGGGGGATTTTCAAATAAGCAAGCTCCTTCATTCTTTCCTCGATTTGCTCATCGGTCATATCCACATCCTGTCCCTTGATGATCTTCCGCTTTTTTTCCTGCGTGGAGATCACCGTTACCTCTACCTCCAATATTGAATTGATGTCATAGGTGTAGGTCACATCCACCGCTTCCTCTCCCGCCTTGGCTTTTGGCAGTTCGATTTCAATCGAACCCAATAAGACATTGTGCGCAGCGTAACGGCTTTCTCCTTGTAGCACCGTAATATCCATCCGGGTTTGATTGTCCCGTAATGTCCAGAGACGTTGTGTGCGGCTCGCCGGAATCACCGTGCCTCGTTCAATAATCGGACAATAATGCCCGGATTCAAAATGATCCCCATCGGTAGGTACCGAAATCTCCGTACCTAACGTAAAGGAACATACATCGGTTAAGATCACTTCCCGGATCTGGCTGTTGCGTTCTTTCATCGCACCTTGAATCGCCGCGCCGAGCGCCACAGCTTCATCCGGATTGACTGAGGTTATCGGGTATTTTTTGAACAAGGTCGCCGTAAATGAACGGATGATCGGAAGCTTCGTTGCTCCGCCGATCAGAATCACTTTATCTATGTCCGAAAGACGAATCCCCGCATCCGAGATACTTTTTCGCACCGGATGCTTCATGCGTTCCAGCAACTCCACGCACTTCTTTTCATATTCCTCCATGGTAATAGCACATTCTTTTGGCTCATCCGAAAGGGTCAGCGTGATGTTGCCGACACTGTGATCGGCAAAGGAAAACTTGCATTTCTCAGCCTGTTTATACAACAAGTTTTGGCTTTTCATGTCCAACTTTTCATAAGAAACCTTGCATTTCTTACAGAATAAATCCATCAAAATCTTCGTAAAATCTTCCCCACCCAGAAAATTATCTCCCGCTACCGCCTGTACTTCCAAGATATTTTGAAACAAGTCGATGATAGAAACATCAAAAGTTCCGCCTCCCAGATCAAATACCAGAAACTTCGCATTATCCTTGGCTTGATACAGCCCATAGGCGATCGCAGCCGCCGTAGGCTCGCTGATGATACGCTCTACTTTGAAACCTGCCAGCTCCCCCGCTCGCTTGGTTGCTTTGCGCCGGATGTTATTAAAGTAGGCGGGAACACTAATGACTGCTTCCGTCACTTCTTCCCCCAGATAGCTTTCCGCATCTTCTTTCAGAGAACGAAGCACTAATGACGAAAGGTCTTCGGGCTTATACTTCTTCCCGCAGAGTATGTATTCTTTGTTGCTGCCCATATGCCGTTTAAACACGGAGGCAGCGGTGTTTGGGTATAGGAGCATCCGTTCTTTGGCGGTTTCTCCCACATACACTACGCCTTCCTCGTCAATGCTCACGATAGACGGTGTCAGATTCTTCCCTAAACGGTTCGGTATAATCTTAGGACCTTCCTCCGTAAAATAAGCAGCCAGACTGTTTGTTGTTCCTAAATCAATGCCGATGATCATTTTTTTCCTCTATTCCTCCTTCGTCCTTCATCAACCCATCAAGATATTCGATTAATAAAAGACTGGAATTTGATGCCATATTAATGGGAAATGATTGCATCACTTTCTCCATTGCCCGCGCATAGTCTTTGTCGTTAATATCCAGATAAGCTTCAAAATGTAGCTGACAAGTACACGCCTTGTAGGCGCAATCCGCGCAGTTTTTACTATTTCGGAATAACTCCCAGTACTTTTGGGTTTCCATGATCCTACCCGCATAAAAGTGAATCTCTATATATTGACCAATCAGATGTTTTTGATCCTTTGATTGTGAAAAAGCAGCATCTAAATCACGATGCTCTAGATCTTTCATAAATTCCTCTAGGCAGTGGTTTACCGTCTTTTGATCCCCCGCGTAGTATGCGATCTCTGCAAAATTGAGCCATAGTCCATGTTTGTTATGTGAGCGTAGAATGGACTCTTCCATTTGCGCTTTCGCTTTTTTATAATTCCTCTCTGCCATATCATAATAGTATGCGGTGATATCCGGTAAGGTCGTTCGCAACTTCTTTTTTAACTGAGTCTGCAACAGCGTAGCATAATGTGAAGCTTTTTCAAAAGCAAACGCATCGATTTGATCATTAGTAAATTCAATCCCGAAACGTTTTAAGATTGGTCTCAAACGTCCACACATTCCCATTGCCAGATACATTTTGCAACGTTCCTCCGCATATGCGCTTCCCTGCGTATCCGCATCAAAAAGCGTGGATGCTTTCTCATAGAGCGCTGCGCTTCGTGGAAACTTCCCACGCCACAAATACAAGGAAGCCAGAAATGTATATGGATATCGGGTTTTCTGTTGAACAAACAAGCTCTCATACTGTAAAAGCAAAGCATCTGCTTTGTCGAATTGTTCGGAGGTGGCATAGCGTCTCAGCAATTCATTCACCACGGACAAGGATTGACTCGTCGGCATATCATCCTGTTGTAAAGCATTCTCCAGTAGCTCGGTCGCCCGTTCCCGCTCTCCCATCAAAGCATACACATGCGCAAGCCGCTGGATTGTATTGTGATTCAATCCTTGCTGCAGTTCCACTGCGCGTTCATAGCACAGCGCTGCATTCACTAAGTCATATCCTTCTTCATAAATCAATCCTAGATTAAAGGAATCCCCCGCGTTTTCATCCAAAGAGAGTTGTTTTTTCATATATTGCAGAGCCATCTCATACCACTGCGGATTCCATTCCTGTCGAATCCGATACAGATATAAGATTGCCATTTTGCGGTAGATTCTAGGATACTCCGGATTCAAGCGTACGACCGTCTCGAGGGTCTGCTGTGCTTCCTCCCACCTGTCAAGCTCTATATAACAATCTCCCATTTCAAACAGATATGCAGTATGATCCTCTTGTGGATCGAGAAATTCCTCAAACAAAGCGATCGCTTCTTCGTATCGATCCATGCGCCACAAGATTCTAGCCTGCATACGATACGCCTCAACACATTCATTTTCTTCTTTTTTCTTCTTTTTGCGGGTTTCCCCTTCTATGATGAAAGCATTCGTTTTTAGTGCCTTGTCATAATCTTCCAACAACATATCACAGTTTTGAATCTCCACGAGTACCTCGTAGATGGATGGCTCTTCAAAATCATCCTTTTTGAGGTGTTCTAAGATCTCTTCAAGTCCCTGCCGTACCTGTGCAATTTCCTCGGAATCATAATTTTCCAAATATCTTAGCCGGTTTGCCAGAAATTCCAAGGAGATATCTTGGACCTTAGCCTCTGTTGCCATCTCTAGGATTTTTTTCGCATCATCAAATTGACGAGCCTCCAAGAACACTTTGGCCGCATTATAATAAATCTTAGGGAATTGATTGTACTGTTTATGAATCTCATAAAATAAATGAATGACGATCTGCCATTCGCCCAATTCGAAATAAGCCGTCTGCATCTCCACATGCAAAGGAATCATATGCGGGAACACTTCCAAGCCTTGCTTTGCGGTAGCGATACACTCGTCATATAAACCCGCTTCCAGCAAAATATGTACCCGCAATGCCAGACAATCCATCCTCATGCCCATCTCGCAAGCCGGACCATCCAACCCTACATCCAGACTCTTTAGCGCTTTTCGAATGCCTTCTTGGTACTTCAAAGAGGCGCGGATTTTTCCTTGATTCAGGTAAAAGTAACAGACTGCTTTATAATATCGGATCGCCATTGCATATTGCTTTTTTCTTTTGTAGATGCTACTGTCTTTCGGCAATAAACGAAACTCATAGTTCCATTTTTTTATATTTTCAAGCGCTTTTTGAAACTGTTCTTCATGTAAATACAGCTTATTACGAATACTATAGAATAAAAACCGCTGCGTACCATTGGATGGCTTCAACGTTTGAAGCAACTCACGACATTTTCCTATTTCTCCGCTCTCATAATAACACTTGCAGCATTCCACGGCGTCCTCGAAAGTCAATGACCCATCCGCTTGTTGCTTTTCATATTCCGGTATCAAATACCGGTTGATTTCCTGAAACCTGGCAATCATCGCCGAATGCTGACCATGATAGTCCATCAAATCCACAGTATATTTCTTTGCTTCTTTGTACTCTTTTCTTTCCAATAACTCTTCCGCCATCATTTGCTCGGCGGGGTAATACCTCGGCGTATGTTCCAAGAAATGCGTTAACGCCGCCATCACTTCTTCTTGTTTACCTAACACCTTTTTCAACCAAATAACTGAATACTGTAGAAAAAGATTGTTCGGATATTCTTTTTCCAATTTATGGACAACCGATTCCTCCGGTAACTCACCGTTCACAACACGATACCGCTGTAACAAGAACGTCGCATAAGGGTGACTTACATCATAAGAGATCAATAAGATTCTTTGCTTCTGTGCTTCTTTAAGATCATTTTCATCTAATGCTCTTTTCAACGCCTCATATATTTCTATAAAATCATCATAGTCAACATCTCCCATTTTCGTTTCAAATAATTCTATCGGGAAAGACATCCCGTGGCGAATATTGTTCTCCAGATACCGTATAAAATTTTTCGGAAAC
>JAISHZ010000324.1 GCA_031262285.1 Lachnospiraceae bacterium
CTGTCCTCCCACTTCAAGTATAAGCGCGTGTAGATCAGATAAGATTTCCCATGGGTAAGTCTTTTCACATAACTTCGTCCAGATCAGGGTGTGATTCGGTTCAAACAATTCAGTAACTGTGATCGTTATGGATGTTGCTTTCATCTTTTCTCCTTTTTTCGAACTATCTCCTATCGTAATTTATGTTTGTGTGTCAAAAAATTGATGGTTACAGATTGTTACGCGCTCGCGTGCGATCTTCGAGCATGGCGCCCCTCATGCGCTAAAATCAGGATTATTTCGTCCGTCGCGTCGTTTGTGATCGAGTCGTTTGAGGTTGTGCATAATGCGGCGCCAGACGAGAAAAAGCACCAAATAACATCGATGCATTGGATGCATCTTTCACATAATTGGTACGTCTGGCGACAAAGTCATATAGTTTGGTCTGATATTCTTTTTCACTGATGGCTCCTTCTGCCACCATGGTCAATCCCTTCTCCCAACTTGCCGTCAAAGCAGGATCCAATAGCGGGCGGATGGACGCATCCACGACATCGTAAATCATCTCTCCCATCAACGTTGGGGTTAACACTTGCGTTTTTTTATGTAGGTTGATATATTCAATGGAAACTAATTTCTTTAGGATTTCAGCTCTGGTCGCGCTGGTACCAATGCCGCTGCCTTTGATTTGGGCGCGCAGTTCTTCATCTTCAATCAACTGTCCGGCATTCTCCATCGCCAGTATCATACTACCTGAGTTGTATCGCTTGGGCGGCGTAGTCTCTCCTTCCTTCACGTCATAGGAAGATACATGGAGTATCTGCCCTTTCCGCAGGGAATTCATAAAGTCAAGCTTATGTATATCCGTATTTTGGCTGTTAGAACTTTGCGTTACATCCGTATCTTGGGTTGACGAAATATTCGTAGCAGTATTCAATGTTGCGCTCTGTTTCGCTTCTTCTTTTGGGTACAATGCCAGATAACCTTGTTCCAGCAACACTTTCTCCGTAGCAAAAAAACGCTCGCGATAACTTCTTTGATCCTGCGAGGTCCAGTCTACGGCGGCACACAGATTCCATTTTTGGTAGACAGCCGGAGGCAAAAAAATACTTAGGAATCTTCGCACAATCAAGTCATAAACCGCAGCCTTGGTGGAATCCCCTTGCGCGGCGGCGCTCACTCCTTGACCGGTTGGAATGATCGCAAAGTGATCGGTGATTTGTTTATCATCCACATATCGGCTTTTGGATAGCCCTTGATATGCTTGACGAGTCAAGAGGTCTTTGGCAACATCCGATAGGCTTGGATGGGTTTGCAACCCTTGGATGTTTTTGTGGATTTCCTTTGAAACTGCGCCGGAGAGTACTCTGGCATCCGTTCTGGGGTAGGTAACCATCTTCTTTTCGTAAAGTTCTTGAACGATACGCAGGGTTTCATCCGGACTGATTTTAAAGAGCCTTGCACAGTCGTTTTGAAGTTCGGCCAGATTGTATAAAAGAGGCGGATTCTTTGTCTCTTTCTTGCGCGTGAGTTCTTCGATGATCATGGAACCTTGCGCACGTTTCAGTAAATTCTCACGCAAGGAAAGCGCTTCTTCTTGACGACGAAATCCTGTTTCTTTATATAAAAGAGGTGATTCCCAGTAAAACGAACCCTCTTGAGATTTCCATTCTAGTTCTAAAAAAGTGTTACCCTGTTCTCGCTTTTGCTCTGATGCGGTCGGGTTCTTGTCAACCGACGCGATCAGCCGATAAAACGGTGTTTTTACAAAAGCGCGAATCTCGCGCTCCCTCGATACAATCATGCCTAAGACGCAGGTCATCACGCGTCCTACTGCAATCACTGCATTTTTGCGATGCAAGTAATCCTTCACCGCGTTTCCGTATTTCAATGTGAGGACTCTCGAAAAATTAATACCCATCAGATAGTCTTCTTTGGCGCGAAGATAAGCGGCGTGACTCAAATTGTCATAAGCAGACAAATCTTTCGCTTCTTGGATACCTCGTATGATTTCTTCTGTGGTTTGGGAATCGATCCAGACACGTTTACGAATCTTGCTATGTATATTTTGTATGTCTGCCATCTGTTCTACCAAACGATAGATGTATTCACCCTCTCGTCCGGAATCTGTGCAAACATAGATTTCGGCCACATCCTCGCGACGCAAGAGGCGGCGCACGATGTCAAATTGTTTTCGAACCGATCCAATCAGCTCATAGCGGTAGGTCGTCGGCAAAAACGGTAAGGTTTCCAAACTCCATCGCTTGTACTTTGGATCATACACATCCGGGTAACTCATGGTAACCAGATGCCCGATACACCATGTGACAATCGTGTCAGTTCCCTCCAAGTACCCTTCATGCGTACTGTGGGAACCGGAAAGAGCCTTGGCAAATTCGCGCCCTACGCTTGGTTTTTCAGCGATAAACAATCTCTTGCTCATGATAATCCCCAATTTTGATGTGGCGTAGATTTATGAAATGCGGAAAGCAGGATGCCTACGGATTGCTCCGTTATCTTCGGTTAGATGAGAGACTCCAGCAGTTTGTCGATTCCCTCAACAGGCTGCGGTTTTCCAAAGAGAAACCCTTGAATAATACTACAACCAATTAGCTTCAAATAGTTATATTGGCTTTCTTCCTCAACGCCTTCTGCGACCGATTCAAATCCTAAGGTCTTAACCATGTTGATGATGGACTCTGTGATGATTCTGGTGGCCGAATCTGTCAAGACGGTATCGATAAATGATTTGTCGATTTTGAGCGTGTCGATTGGCAGTTTCTTTAAATAAGAGAGCGACGAGAAACCTGTTCCAAAATCATCTAGTGATATGCGTACGCCATGCTCGCGTAATCTTTTTAGTTTTTCTGAAACAGCTGCAAAGTTATCGATTAAGACGCTCTCCGTGATTTCAATCTCTATCTCGTATGGCTTTACTTGATATTTATCCAGAAGCATTAACAAAACTTCGACGAAGTCGTCGGTGTTGTATTGAATCGCAGAAACATTGATCGACATGATCAAAGGATGCGGATATTTGGCTTTCCATAAGGCATGTTGACGAATACTCTCTTCTAGGACCCAGCGTCCGATAATTACGATGGTACCATTTTTCTCTGCAACCGGAATAAACACCCCGGGGCTGATTAATAACCCATCGATATCTGCCCATCGAATCAATGCCTCCACGCCACGAAGTTCTTTGGTATCTGTATAATACTGCGGTTGATAATGGAGAAGAAAACGACTATGCAAAATTGCGTCATTTAAACGATTCTCCAATTCAATATTTTGCATGAATTCCATGAGAATGGGGGTATCGTAGTATTGGATGGCGTTTTTGCCCATCGCCTTCCCTTTG
>JAISHZ010000332.1 GCA_031262285.1 Lachnospiraceae bacterium
GCGAAACTAAAAAGGTTATAGTATTTTTTCTCTGAATGTGCTATCATGTTAGAATCTGAATATACTAAGAGTGGGAAAAATCTACATTCATGGTTTATGACGATGAGTTCGAATAGGGAAGTAAGAAAGGAAGGTACAGACAATGAAGAAATTAGAAGATCTGGTACAGGCGGCAAAATTTAATGAATTACTTGGAAAGAGGGATAAGAAAATGAATCCCTTATTGTGCACGCTTGCCATTATTGGTGCGATTGCGGCCGTAGCCGGGATTGCATACGCAGTCTACCGTTATCTTACTCCCGATTTTTTAGAAGACTTCGATGAAGATTTCGAAGACGACTTTGAGGATGATGATGACGGCTTTGAAGAGGAGCTAGAGGACAAGTAAAAGCACTTGGCAAGAAGAAGGGAGTTGCCGGTTGCGATACCAAGCAACGGCAGTGACACCGATGAAAAAAGGGCAGGTTTATGAAGGCATCGTAGAACGCGTGAAATTCCCGAATAAAGGCATCGTCAGAATTGGGGAAGAGATCTGCAGTATACCTTACGCGCTGCCCGGACAAAAAGTAAGTTTTCGTATTTTGAAAGTCAAACATGGGAACGCAAGTGCTCGGCTGTTAGAGGTGATCGAAAGATCACCTCTAGAAACCGGACAGTTGTGTTCTTCTTTTGGTGCGTGCGGAGGTTGTACCTATCTTTCTCTCGCTTACGATGCCCAGCTACGGATCAAAGAAGAGCAAGTCCATAAGATGCTGACAGACACCTTGCGCTCTGCACAGGGAGAATGGATTTTTGAAGGAATCAAAGCCAGCCCGATACCGTATGCATACCGTAACAAGATGGAATTTTCCTTTGGGGATGAATGCATAGAGGGACCTCTTACATTGGGAATGCACAAAAGAGGGAGCTTTTATGACGTCGTTTCGGTAGAAGATTGTTTATTGGTAGACGCGGATTACAAAGCTATATTGATCGCGGTACGAGACTATTTTGCGAAGCAACAGACTCCTTATTATCACCGTGTGCGAAAGCAAGGATACTTGAGACATCTGTTGGTTCGAAAAGGATTGCATAC
The DNA here is from genome assembly GCA_031262285.1 of Lachnospiraceae bacterium. The sequence goes on from JAISHZ010000332.1 coordinate 1,076, forward strand.
GAAGGAACTCTTAATCGCACTCATTACCACTTCCCAAGAGCCGCAAAGCGGATTGGTAGAGGGATTTAAGCAACGAATCCTTTCGCTAAAAGAAACAGGTCAGATACAAGGCGTCTTGAGCGGAATCCTTCATATCGTCAATGATGCACAGTCCGATGTGGTCAAGTGTGATCAGATGCAAGTCTTATATGGGAAAGAGAGCTTTCAAGAGCAATTATTGGGACTGTCCTTTGAAATATCTTTGTTTTCCTTTTTTCAAACAAATACTTACGGAGCGGAAGTCTTGTATCAAACGGTACGAGACTATGTAACGGATCGTCATACCACACAACAAACGCAGATGCCCAATACCATCTTTGATCTCTACTGCGGGACAGGAACGATTACGCAGTTGTTGTCCCCCGTCGCGAAAAAGGTAGTGGGAGTGGAGCTTGTAGAAGAAGCGGTAACGGTTGCAAAACGAAATGCGAACCGAAATGGTTTGCACAACTGTGAATTTTACGCGGGTGATGTTGGACAGGTCTTAGAGACCCTTACACAGCGGCCGGATTTGATCGTTTTAGATCCGCCTAGGAATGGCGTTCATCCCAAGGCATTAACGCAAATCATCGAGTATGGCGTTGATCGAATCGTCTATATTTCCTGTAAACCAACGAGTCTGGTTCGTGATTTGCAGATCTTGTTGGATGCTGGTTATGAGGTGAAAAAGGCTGTCGCGATAGATCAGTTTCCATGGACAGATGGGGTCGAGACCGTATGTTTGATCCAAAAGAGACCGACAGAGGAATGAGGAAATGGTAGAAAACTTTATCATCGTATTGGAACAAGTAGTCATATTGGCCGTACTGATTGGTACCGGCGCAGTAGCCGGTAAATGTGGTATTCTCAAAAAAGAAGCAATCCCAAGTCTGAATCATTTTATGTTAAATATTGTTTCTGTTTGTATCATTATCAAATCTTTCTATCGTGAATTTGATCCCGCTTTGTTAAGGTCACTACTCATCGCCGTATGTCTGGGGTTTTTGTCTCATTTTGTGGGGATTCTTGCTGCTCATTGCATCATAAAAAGCAACCACGATAAAGAAGTACAGACACAACACTTGAGTGTATATCGATTTGCGGTTGTATTCTCCAATTGCGGATTTATGGCGCTTCCTTTACAAAATGCGTTGTTGGGAGAAGATGGGGTCTTCTTCGGCGCTTCCTACGTTGCGATTATGAATATTTTGAGTTGGACCTATGGTCTTGCCATCATGAAAGGCGATATCAAGAGCCTTTCTGCACGCAAACTTTTTGTAAACCCCGGTGTCATCGGTGTAGTACTCGGTCTGTTCCTCTTTCTAACAGGGATCGTGATACCGAAAGTGGTGATCGAACCAATTTCGTACTTGGCAGCGCTCAACACTCCGGTACCGATGGTGATGATAGGGTTTATGTTGTGGGAGATCTTTCATGACGGACTCTTTCGCATCCGGAAGTTACTGGGCAGCGTGAACTTGTATCTGACGATGTTACTCAGACTCGTGTTGGTACCCTTTACGATGCTATTTATTTTGACGCTACTCAAAGTAGACAGCACCGTTTCCATGAGTATCATGATCTGCGCGTCTGCGCCTACAGCAGCGGCGACTACGATGTTTTCTGAAAAGTTTGGGAAAAACACAGATGTTTCCGTCACACTCGTGTCGATTTCGACGATCGCTTCCCTGATTACCATGCCGCTGATCATCGGCTTTGCACGGTTTCTGCTGCTTGGCTCCGGTGTTTGATTATAGAAGCTGTGACATATAAAGGCGATAGTAAGCGCCTTTCTTTTCCAACAATTGTGCTGCGGTTCCTTCTTCGACAATCCCACCGCCATCAATATAGAAAATACGATCCGCTTTTTGAATTGTGGACAATCGATGTGCAATGACAAAAGAAGTTCTGCCTTTTAGGAGCGTTTCGATTCCGTTTTGCACCAAAAGTTCCGTTTGGGTGTCAATACTGGAAGTCGCTTCGTCCAAAATCAAAATGCGTGGCATGGAGATAAACGTTCGGGCGAACGCCAACAATTGTTTTTGTCCGACGGAAAGATTCCCACCTCGTTCTGCTAATAGGGTCTCATACCCATCCGGCAGACGCAAGATAAAGTCGTGCGCCTTCACCGCTTTTGCCGCTTCCACGATTTCTTCCTGCGTAGCATCTAATTTTCCGTATCTGATATTGTCTGCTATCGTTCCCGAAAAAAGGAAATTGTCTTGTGTCATAATCCCCATTTGGGTACGCAAGGATGCTAATGTTGCATTTTTAATGTCGTATCCATCCAAATAAATATTGCCGCTCGTGGTATCGTAAAAACGGCTGATCAGATTGACAATCGTGGTTTTGCCGGCACCGGTAGGACCGACCAGAG
>JAISHZ010000019.1 GCA_031262285.1 Lachnospiraceae bacterium
AATATACCCAAGGAAATAGACATCGAATTTTTCAACACCCTATCCATTGGACATTTGAATAGTAACCCGCAAAATGTTGCAAGTGCTCTACAACAGACATTTTTCATTGCTCGAATGAAACTCCTGTGCTAGAATGAATCGAAGATGGCGCGAAGCAAGCGATACTGCGATAAGCGACACTTGTTTAGGAGGTTTTATGATAAGACTTTTTTTGATTTTACTATTTATCGCGGTTTTTCTAATAGGGACGATACCGGTACTACTTATCGAATGGCTGATCGGAAAGGTACGCCCCGAGTGGAAATCAAAAAGTTCCTTGGCGATCGTTTCATGGGTATTTCGTGGCATCACATTCTTGTGTGGGACGAAGGTAATCGTATTGGGAGAAGAACGAATTCCCAAAGACACACCGGTCTTATATGTAGGCAACCACAGAAGTTATTTTGATATTGTATTAACATATCCCAGAGTGCCAAGAGCAACAGGGTATGTCGCCAAGAAGGAGATGAACAAAATTCCTCTTTTGCGCGTGTGGATGCGTTATTTACACTGCATTTTCTTAGATCGATCGAATATTCGAAAAGGACTGAAATCTATCCTAAAGGCAGTGGAGTACGTAAAATCCGGTATTTCAATCTGCATTTTTCCGGAAGGAACGCGTAATAAAGTCGCGGATACATTCCTTCCATTCCATGAAGGTAGTTTTAAAATTGCCGAAAAAGGCAAAGTTCCGATTATCCCACTCACAATCGTCAACTCTGCCGCTATATTTGAAGATCATTTCCCCAGAGTTCGGAAGGCTACCGTTGTGATCGAGTATGGTGAGCCGATCATTTGGGAGCAATTGTCTGATGCTGATCGTAAAAAACCGGGAGCGTATGTGCAAGGGATTATTGAAGATACGTATTTTCGGAATCAAAAAGCATATTTTTAGATTCATGCATTCTTTTATGAAGTCAACCGAATATGAGAAACAAAGAATGGTTCTCATATTCGGTTGACAGCACTTTCTATAGAGAAGCTACTCTAAAACCTTGTTTGCGGTTTCTAATAGCTTATCTGTGATTCTATAAAATTCCATGCCGTGAGAGGCTTTTACCAGTATGGCAAATGTATCCCATTCTTTCTGAATCCCAGCTTCCCAATCCTCCAAAAAAGCAGACACAGTCTCATAATAAGAGATCCTTGCGTTCGGAAATGTAGAGATGGAACAAGCTTCAATTTCTGATTGGGAAGGTAAATCGTATATTTTGTTTTCCTGCGCTGTCGCTAGATAGCGTTCTTGGGCGGCTTCATACGAATAAGCGGACTCCTTTCCGATGAAAACCAGCTGACGGATCCCCTTTTGGATGGCATATTCACCGATCTCTTTGTGTAGACGTGCCGAATCCTCACCCAGATTGAGCATATCGCCTAAGATCGCAGCTTTGGGCGTATCCGACTCGCACAATAGATCAATAGCGGCTTTCACCGATACGGGATTGGCATTATAACAATCATCAATTAACACATAATTTTGCGTTTCTATTACACGGCTTCGACCCGCTACCGGCTTCGTTTTTGCCAAACCGTCGGCGATTTGTGCAGTTGACAAGCCAAGGATCGTCGCCACGCAGGCCGCTGCCAAGGCGTTTTCTACCATATGTCTACCGGGCAGGGGGATTCGCACAGGGAATACCTCATCATTGTGCGAATCTTGCATACAACAGATTCGTTCATTCAGATGAAAAACAGCATCGCTGCCCAATAACCCTTTACCGTTCACTTGTGTAGCATAGACATCACTTTTCTCCAGTCCTTGTGCGTATCCATAAAAAAAGGGCGGTTGGCGATAAATTGCATCAATTTTGCGAAGCATATCGTCGTCTGCGTTTAAGCAAACAAGCGCGTCAGGACTCATATATTCAAATATTTCTGATTTTGCGCGTAGGATTCCCTCTCTTGATTTTAATTCCAACAAATGACTTTGACCAATGTTTGTAATCACGCAGATCGTGGGGCGTGCCATTTTGCTGAGTCTACGCATTTCGCCGAAGTCACTGATGCCCATTTCCAAGACAGCCACTTCGTGCTCCGGAGCAATACCAAGAATGGTTAATGGCAGACCGATTTCGTTGTTGTAATTACCCTGTGTCTTCCACACACGCATTTTTTCTGACAAAACCGCAGCGATACATTCCTTTGTGCTCGTCTTGCCGACACTACCCGTGATCCCCACCACAGGGATCGTCAAGCTTCGTCTGTACGCTTCGGCAATCTGTTTTAACGCGAGGAAGGAATCCGTAACCAATAAATAGGCTCCCCAAGCAGTCTGCGGTACGCCGTACTCCCTTTCTACTTGCGCGGGAGTCTTGGTCGTTACTACACAAACGGCTCCTTTTTCAAACACAGAACCGATAAATTGATGCCCATCAGCGCGTGCGCCCGGTGTCGCAAAAAAGAGCATTCCGGGCTCTATCCGTCTGGAATCCACTTGCGCTCCTTGAAATACAGTTTCTGATAAGTTTTTTTGATCCGGCGGCAATACGAGCGTTGCGCCGCAGGCTAAGGCGGCTGATTGTAATGTCATAGAACCCCCATTTCCCGCTTTTTATAAAGCTTCGTTTTCTTGATAGGATAACCGAATAATTTCTTCACATAATTCACCAAATCCGATTCCCATGGCAGCAGCTTCTTGCGGAAATAAGGATGTCGGTGTCATTCCGGGCAAAGAATTTGCTTCCAGGCAATAGATCGTTTCATTTTCATCCATCCGAAAATCGATTCGTGCGTAACCGCGCATCCGCAGTGCGGCAAAAACTTTTTCCGCCAGTAGCTGCAATTCCTGTGTTTTGGCAGGTGAAATCTGTGCGGGGCAAGTCTCGACGGCGCCACCGGGTTGATATTTGCCTTGGTAATCATATAGACCGGTATCCGTCGCGATTTCTATCACGGGCATAGCCTTTTGGTTTAAGACTCCTACATCAAATTCTCTGCCCGCTATGTACTCCTCGATGACTACTTGCGTATCATAGGTAAATGCCTGTTGTTTCGCTTGCTCATATTCTTCCATGGTATGCGCGAGATATACGCCCACACTAGAACCACCGGTATTGATTTTAACTATTTTCGGAAAGGGTATTTCTGATTGTCGAATATCCGGTTCGTTTTTCTTGAGTAAATATCCCGTGGGAGTAGGGATACCATGCAAAGTGAAAATTTGTTTCGTCAGTCCTTTATCCAATCCAATCGCTGAACTGAAATAATCCGTACCGGTGTAGCGAATCCCCATCAATTCAAAACATGCTTGTATCTTACCATCTTCTCCGTTTTGTCCGTGAAGCGCCAAAAAGACGACATCTGCCATCAAAGCGATTGGTAAAACATTTGGTCCGAAAAAGGAACGTTTGTCACCTTTTCTCCGGTTTCGCACTTCGTCCAAATTCGGCTCTGCAATACCGACTTTCGCCTCTGCTTCCGTCAGTTCCCAATCCCTTTCAAAAGAAAGAGTGGGATCTCCTTCCCATCCAAGGTATACATCTAACAAGACGCAAGAATGTCCTCTGTCGCGCAATGCCCGATAAATCATGTTCCCTGTGCTAAGAGAAACATCACGCTCCATATTCACTCCGCCTGCCAAGACTAGAATCTTCATGTTCATCTCCATTCCGCCGCTTTACAGCTGTACAAATAGGTTACGAATCACGCGTCCGGGATACTTTGCCTTTGAAATGTCCATCGGCGAACGCGTGAATCAATGTCATTAACTTAAGACTTCTGATACAAATGTCAACTACGGGAAGCGGCATAGAATCCGCTTTTTATCGGTTTGTCGATGCCTAAAAACCTTAAGTAAATGACATTGCACGTGAATTGTTACAAAATAGTAAAGAAAGATAAGTCATTCATCAAATTGCTTGCGTTCCGATGATTTGGCTCATCATTAGTGTAAAATACGCCAGATATGTTTCGTTATTTCCTATTTGAAGTGCTTCCTGCATAGAAGTCGGCTGTGGAGTATCGCTGAGCGTATCAGAAGGCGGCTCGTTCTCGACATCTCCATCAGCAGTAAAGTAGCGGGTTGCGCTTGGATTTCTGCCACAAAGGTAATGATATAGTTCTTGAGCCACCTTTTCATAACCTTGTGTCCGAACGGCGTACCCGACGACTGTGAGTAACGTCATATCCCAAAAAGTAGCGTCTGCTTGTGTGAAGGTGGAAAATCCTCTTGTCGGATGGGTAAGATCCGCTTCGGAAACAATTCGCTCGGCATTTTCCATCAGTTGACTCATAAACAAATCACAAAGTTGTGCGTTGACACGTTGTTTTGTCAATAAGTAAGTTACTTTTGCCATCGTAATCGCAAAATTTGAAACATTATAGTCGCCCCTAGCGTCATCTTCGGCTTCGCTGAGTATCTCCACCGTTGATGGATTCTGAGCCTGTGCTTTTGCTTCCGCTAAGTATTGCTTCCCATATTCCAAAAAGACATTGCGATACGTATACCGTCCGGTAGCTCGATACATCTCTGCCGCAGCTAAGATACGAAATTCCTCATCGATTCCTTGCGTAGCATCTTTACTTCGTTGTTTTTGCGCGTATCTCCATGCTTTGTCTGCGTAATTGAGCACCACAGTAGCGTAATCGTCGTCGTAGCTTTGATACAGATAACTGTATTTGGCTAAGATCGCTGCATAGAAATAGCTTCTAACACCCAATGCACCTGTATCCGGATCGGATTGCTCCGTGAGCGTGGTCACGATTCGTGTTGCTGCTTGCAAGATTTTGGGAACTTTGGAGGAAACCTCATCTTGGAAAACAGTAGGGAATAATTCGTAGGATAATAAATAAAGATACAACGCTCGCAAGGTATCGTCGTTCGAGCTGCCTTGAAGGCGAACTCCGTCTGATTTCATGGCAGTACTGAAATCCCCGACCATATCAATCACATTATCAAAGACTCTATCTGTTTCCCCTTCAAAGATTCGAAACGGATAGGATCTACCCATATGATCGCACTCTATATAATAGATTCCTTCCAGAGTAACCGCCGAAAAATCTCCATAACTATTGTATTCATCGTTGTCGATGGGATATGAACCTTCTTGAAGATTTCCTGTGAAAACAATCTCCCTCGTGACGGCATTCACGACACGGAATGGGGACAGAAAGCTTTCACCATTGACAATGGCGATTTTGTCCCCATATCTGTCATATCCTTCTCTGTTGACAAAGATGGAAGCTGCCATAGTCGGCACTTCGTATTCTATGATAGGTTCGTCCTCCATGCTCAGACGCTCTTCCGGTATCTCGACCGGTTCAGGGATCTCAATTGGCTTGGTACAGGCAGTCAAGAAAGACGCACTCACCCATACCCACCAGAAAGCCCAAAAGAATCTGATCAGATGACCTGCATGGTTCGACATCCCAAAGCGTTTCGAAAAAATGCCAATAGTTTGTATTGTTGTCGTGAATTTTTGCATCACAGGATATTCCTCAATTTTCATCACAATTCATCGTCCTTGCGTCGTCGAATCAAGATTCCGACCACCGCCACAAGTAGCAAAAGAGAAATCACCCCGATCCCGATTCCAAGTAAAAACTGTTTATCCTGCATCTCTGTCTTGGGAGCCGTCGGAACGACGATCGGCTCTGAAGGTTTGACAGAAACAGTCGGTTCATCAGATTGGACAGGCGGATTCTGCGGTACATCCTTTTCCACCGCCACACCATACAGACTAAAGCTTGAAGCTGTAAAAGTGACAGTATCCTTTGTTACCACCGCTTCCAGAACTTCTATCGTGCCGTCATGCTTTTGATGCAAGATGACAGCACCGGTTGGATCTAAGAGAGAAACATGTAATGTAATCGTCACAGACTCTCCTTGCGGAATCACATAATTTTCTCTATTCATCGTGTTGATCAACTTGATTTCGAAAAGTACCACCAATTCCTTGTCGGTCGGTAACTCTGTCTCAAAATTTGCTTTCGAAACATTTTCATTTGGAATCAAGTCCAAACTCAACCGCACATTCCAAGGGATATCTCCAATGACCCATCCTTCCGTGTCTTGGTGATTGACGATCGCTGCTTTTGCTTGTGCAGCGAGTAGCGCATCCTTAATCGATTGCGGTATCTGTGATTTCTCTACATCAGAAAGTGCGTCATACATTTTGGAGGCAGATGCAACTTGATCTGCGAAGAATTGCGTCGTCTCATTTTGCGGGAATTGATCAACCAAATCGATTACTTGCTCGTTCGTTGGTATTTGTAGTATGTGCATTTTGCCACTAACAAATGTGACCGTATAATTCGGATGAGCAAAGGGTACGTTTTGTACGATTGTGTAAGTGCCGACATTGGAGCCGATATACTGCAAAGATCCGGTGAGCGTATCACCGGCAAACAAGGTCGGAGTTACCGTATAAGTCAAGGTCGGATCCTTTTCACCATAATATTTGGATTTATCTTGCGCAGTGACGGTAATTGGACAACGGATGATCGTCCACGCCAATTCCAGATTGCCGGTGGTATTGTCTGCCCATTTGTAATTGCTGTTAAGCTGAACCGTGACGGTATAGTCGTCTGCGTCTTCTCCGGTGTTGCCGGATACGGTATATCCGGTTCCGTCGGATAGAATCGTCTGTGTCGCACCATTATAAGTCAAGGCATTCGTAGAAAGCGTAGGCTTCGCAATCCCAAGCCTTCCGATAGACCATGAAATACTTCTGGCAGCAGTCACATTCTCTCCACTATCCCATTGATAATTGCTATCCGGCGTAACCGTCGCAGTATGATTTCCGGCGTTTATCGCACTGTTGCCGACTATTGTATACCCTGTTCCTGCATTTACGCCTATTTGTGAGTTACCGTTGTAGGTGAGAGATGTATTGGCTGTGGGAACCGGTATTCCAAGTCTTCCGATGGACCATACAATGTTTCTGGCAGCAGTCACATTTTCACCGCTGTCCCATTGATAATTGCTACCGGGTGTAACCGTCGCAGTATAATCCCCTGCGTTCGTTGCACTGTTGCCGCTGACCGTATATCCGGTTCCTGTACTGACCCCTGTTTGGGAACTGCCATCGTAAGTGAGAGAAGTATTGGCAGACGGAACCGGTATTCCAAGTCTTCCGATGGACCATACAATGTTTCTAGCAGCAGTCACATTCTCACCGCTGTCCCATTGATAATTGCTGTCGGGCGTAACTGTCGCAGTATAATCCCCTGCGTTCGTCGCACTGTTGCCGCTGACCGTATATCCGGTTCCTGTACTGACCCCTGTTTGGGAGCTGCCATTGTAAGTGAGAGAAGTATTGGCAGACGGAACTGATATTGCTAGCCGTTCGACGACAAGTGATAAAGTCGCGGTATTAGAAGGCAGATATGTCGCATTTCCTTCTTTATATACGCTTACTGTCACGGAATTACCGTCTGAAGCCGCCTTGATCGTTAACGAACCATCCGAAGCGACATCCAGATACTCATTTTCCGGGACAGAGAAAATCACATCTCCATCGCCGCTACCGCCGGAAATCGCCAATTGCATACCGGTATCTCCGTAGGTTAAGGTGCCGGGATCTACGAGGGACAGAGTTGTCTGCGAAGCTTTGTTTACCGTAAAAGAAAGACTCACAGTAAGAGAAATCCCATGATCAGCGGTAATCGTCAATGTGTCCGTGTAAGTATTCACTGTTTTCCCTGTGATAGGACGAACACTCAGAGTTGCCGTAGCCCCTGCGTTAATCGTCGTAGCGGACAAAGCGGTGCTAATTTCAAAATCAGAAGTACTCAGAGCCGCGTTCAATCCGGTAATCTGTCCGGTACCGGTATTGGTGATCGTGATCTCTGTAGCGTTTTGTGTTCCATAACCAATGATCGCATTCGAAAAGGTAACCGCTTCGTGGCTGAGCGTAGCAGTATAAGAAATCGGTTTCTGAACGACTGCAACGACAACACTCTGTGTGACATTGATCGGTGCGATATCATC
>JAISHZ010000031.1 GCA_031262285.1 Lachnospiraceae bacterium
AAGCAAAATGCCGATATTGATCAAGCCGGTTAAATTGAAAAATAACCCTATCATCACCAACGGTAACGAGAGCTTTGAGCCAATGCTTGTAATAGGAACAATCGCTGCACGTATCTTCATCGGTCCGTACCCCAGTGCGTACTGTACTGCGTGACCGGCTTCATGCGCTGCAACACCCACAGCGGCGACAGACGGCACATTGCATACATTTTGCGATAAACGGATTGTATTGCTTTTCGGATCAAAGTGGTCGGTAAGGTTTCCTGCGATCTGCTCGATACGTACTCCGGTGACATTGTAACGCGAAAGCACCATCATAGCAGCCTGCGCTCCGGTAACATTGTTCACGGTACGTTGCTTCGAAAATTTTTTGAAGTTATGGGACACGCGCCATTGCGCCCATATGGTAAACAGCATAACCGGCAAAACGAGTATGACATACATCATATCAAAAGGCATGTGTAACATTTTTTTCCTCCCATTTTTTGTAGGATGCCAATAGCGAAAGCGATCTTTGCTTTCATATAATACCATGCTTGCAGGATTATTATCAATGAAATAATGAAAAGTTGATAAAAGGGCATGAGATTTGTTACATTTTTACAACAATCTGCTTCATGCCATATGATTATTGTATAATAAAGCTTATAAGCGAAATCCGCATGGTTTAGATGAGCGAACATATCTTAAAACTACAGTTGATATCTCTTCTCAATGAAAGGAAATCAAAGATGAAAGCTAAATTTTTAAGGTTCTTAGGGTTATTTCTCGCAATTGCTTTACTCGCGGCGATCTTCGGATCATTTTTCTTCTTGTTTACCATAAACAAAGAACATTTACGCGAGAATGCTTTGAGTCAAATGACATTGATTCAAGAACGCATGATATTGAATGACCAACAAATTGAAGATTTAACACAAACCTACAATGATACCAGTATTGCAAAGGCAAGGGCATTTGCAGAAATCGTCGATCAGAATCCATCCATCATTGAATCCACAGAAGAAATGATAAGAATTGCAGAACTCCTGATGGTTGACGAAGTTCATGTTACGGATGAAGATGGGGTTTTATGGTGGGGCAATATTGTTGGATATTACGGATTTGATTTTGCGACTTCCGAGCAAACGGCTCCGTTTATGGCAATTCTTGAGGATCCCACGCTGGAGATGGCACAGGAACCCCAGCCAAATGGCGCGACAGGTAAACTGTTTCAATATACCAGCGTTGCCAGAGCGGATGCAAAGGGAATCATTCAAGTGGGCATGAGCCCGTTAGCCTTAGAGGAATTCCTGGCTAATGCGGCGGTTCCGAATGTGCTTAAAGACTATACGATTGATGCAGAAGGCTATGCTTTTGCCATTGATGCGTCAACCGGATCTATGCTCGCATGGCCCGATAACGAAATGATCGGAAAAAGCAGTGAGGAAATTGGTATTCCCGATAGCATCGTGAGTAATCAACGTGATGAAGGTACACTTCGCTATGATGACACTGAATATTTTTACATATCCCAGCCCTTGGATGATATGATCATCGGATTCACCATTCCCAACGCGAAATTATATACATCGCAGCTTCAAGCAGTACTCTCCTTCGCGATACTCAATGTGGTTATCTTTTTGCTACTCATGGTTGCTATTTCCAGATTGCTGCAGGTTCATGTGATCACAGGAATCAAATATGTAACGAGCAAAATCCGAGAGGTGGCAGCCGGCAATTTAACCGTGAACTTAGCGCTTTCCACCAACAAGGAATTTGCATCTTTAAGTGACGACATTAACAGCATGGTGTCGAAAATCAAGCAGAGTCTAGACCATGTAGAGGAAAAAGCGGAAGAAAACATGGAAATGCTACAGCAGCAAAAACAGATGTTTAATGAAGTCAAGAAGGTTTCTGCCGACATCCAAGAATACTCCTCAAGCATCCGAACAATGTCAGAAAAGCTCGACAATGGTTCCAAACTGCAGAAGAATTCCATCGGACAACTTCTCGCCAACATGGAAAATCTGAATGCCAAAACCATTGACAGCACATCTATATCCGAGGAAGTAACGCAACAGACAGAACTTTCCCTCACTTCTATTGCCACAATGAATTCGCAGCTCCAAGGGATGCTTGATTCTGTGGAAGCCATGAGCCGGGCTGTAAGCAAGATTGAGGGGATCATCAACAATATCAACAGCATCGCGAGTGAAACCAATATGCTTTCTCTGAATGCCTCCATAGAAGCTGCAAGAGCAGGAGAAACGGGGAAAGGTTTTGCTGTAGTGGCCGACCAAGTCGGCAAGCTCGCAGGCGCGAGCAAACAAGCGGCGAATGAAACCACAACGCTCATCAATGAGTTATTAAATACGGTGCAATCATCACAACAGATGGCGGAAAAGACGAAAACAGAATTTCAAGTGGTCTCTGATGCCGTCAAAATGAATGGAGAATTGATCACAAAACTAGCCCAGATATCCGGGGAGCAAGCCGGTATGATAAAATCTGCGAGACAAGGTGTTGAAGAAATCTCAGATGTGGCGCAGAACAATGATCGGATTTCTGAAGGCAGTATGACCACTTCGGATTTACTTTCGAATCAAGCCAATCATTTGAGCAGCTTGGTGAAAAAATAAAAAAATCTTAAATTTCTCTTAAAATAACAATTGACATCTATGACGAGCCTTGTTATAATTTTGGCACATGTAACAAAGTTGTAACAAAAACGTAATGATCAAAACCAATGATGAACCTTTTCCCTTCAGCGGACAAGCCGTGATGGAGATACGATATGAGCATGAATAGAACAGGTTACTGCAATCAGTCTTTACGCAAGCCATCAAAACGATCGATGCGCAAACGTGCCGCGGCTCTACTGGGGCTAGCGTTTTGCTTGACAATCCAACCGTTGGAGGTTCTGGCCGCCGAAGGTTCGACACCACTTTTACAATCCGCCGGGATCGGCTCAATGATGGGTATAACTTTGAGCCAAGAAGAATATCTCCAAGCAGCCGAAGATGCAAAAGGTGCATTGTGGGGTTATACGAATATCGGGATTGCAGATGTAGAAAGTGGCAATCTCAATGTCCGGGAGAAACCTTCTACCAGCGGCAAGTTAGTCGGGAAGATGCCCAAGGATTCTGCTTGTGAGGTGCTTGACATCGAAGATGAATGGGCTTACATAAAGTCCGGCGAAGTCGAAGGATATGTTAATCTGGAGTTTCTCTTAACAGGACCGCAAGCGCGGGTGAAAGCGGAAAGTCTGGCGATAGCAGTCGCAAAGGTAGGTACAGACGGACTTCGCGTTCGAGTTGAACCAAACACTGAAGCTATGATCCTCACGCAAGTACCCGAAGGCGAAGAATTAGAATTTGTCGAAGCGTTAGGCGAGTGGATAAAAATTTCGATCGATGGCGAAAGCGGCTATGTGGCTGCTCAGTATGTGACGGTTGAAGAGAAGTTAGACACAGCGGTTACGATGACAGAACTCCTCTACGGACCCGGTGTATCGGATATTCGCGTGGATATAGTCAATTACGCGAAAGAATTCTTGGGAAATCCCTATGTGTGGGGTGGAACGAGCTTAACCAAAGGCGCGGATTGTTCCGGTTTTGTTCAATCGGTATTCAAGCATTTCGGTGTTAAATTAAGCCGAACTTCAAGAACGCAAGCAAAAGACGGGCGTAAGATTACGGCTTCGGATCTAAAACCCGGCGATCTGATCTTTTATGCGGATAGTTCAGGAACCATCAACCACGTTGCCATTTATATCGGCGGCGGGCGCGTCATACACGCGAGCAACCCCAAATCCGGCATCAAAATCAACAAGTACAATTACCGCACACCGGTTCGTTACGTACAGATTCTATACGATTGAGCAATAGGTACGGTTTATGCGAAGTCAACTTAATATGTAGTTGAGCGGCAAGTCGGTATAGCGAACTTGCCGCTTTTAGATGGGAAAGAAAGCCTGATGGCGCGATTAAGTAGGATCATTCACGTTTTTTTGAGTTTGTAACGATTTTTCGCTGTATAGACAAAAAAATAGTTTACGATTTCCAATAAGTGTGGTACAGTAGAAAAGTCTGCGGACAAACTATTGACACTTACACCGTGAATAGTGGTTCGCGTCAAACTATTGTGCGAATGCTTAGATTCGGGACGACTCCGACCTATTTCTCGGCATATCGCGGTATTCCTAAAGGAGGAGCACACATGATTTCCAAAGAAAAGAAAACAGAGATTATTGCCAAACACGCAAG
>JAISHZ010000349.1 GCA_031262285.1 Lachnospiraceae bacterium
ATTTGCAGCAAAAAACCTATGCTGTTGGCATAATTTTAAAGCTTTTCACTATTTTCTTTTTAGCGAATTCAAAAAAATGCTGTCGACGGAATTTTTAAGCTACTCGTAATTTTCTTTTGATAAATTGAGAAAATGATATTTTTAGTGGTTCTAATTGTTTAATTAGCCTAAATTATTCACGAAATTATATGTAGCCACATGAAACGGCACTATTGTTATACTTTAGTACTGAAACTTAGCAGATAAAAAAACGGTCTATGAAAAATTTATCGGGTTTACTTGGGTCTACTTGAGTTTTTTCGATTTTTGCTGATTTTTTTGCTTTTTATTTCATAAAAAGTTTACAGGATTTTTTGTATATGGTAACATTTAATTGTATTTGTCAACTGACTGAGGAGGGAGAACGTATTGAGTAGAGAAGTGGCATACGGTTTCGACTATCTAACTAAGAAACCGGAAGAAATTAGAACAGGAATAACTTTTGACGCAGTACTGCTTGATGACGCTAGTTGCGGCATAAATTGTTCGGAAGAGGGAAAAAGCAAGCAAGAAATTTTAGATGAGTATTATGAGTTAGTATCTAATCTCTAGACAGCTGTCCAAAAATATGTGGCACCATAAATTATGATATGCATTTGTATGTGGCATATCATAATTTATGATTGAACATTTACTTACATAGAAAATGATTGACGGAAAGGGATCAAGGATGTCAACGATTGGTGAACACGAAGAATCTAAAAATATAGGGTATATATAGCACTATAAATTATGATATACCCATATACATTAGGATTTTATTTTTCAAGAGCATAGAGAAAATGTTTACGAAAAATAAAAAACATCTGTTACTACTTATCGGTTGACCTCTGAACAATAACCTTGTGATTACTGGATTAGATAAACACGTCTACGACAGATTTACAAAATGAAGAGTTCCGATATAATATAGGAAAATCATAGCATTACTTGTATTTATATAATGTATCCATCGGAATTAAATTGTCGGAGACCTATAGCCTTTTCAATACTTAAAAAAGAGGTGGTTGTTTTGAAAATAAGTTTTTTTCACGTTGGTATTGCTACTTGTTTGATTATGATAAATGAAAACATCAAAATTGCGATAGACCCTGCTCTATCGCCTCAAGGTACGAGCATGACTTTCAAGTCCTTTGTTTCCGAAAGAACTACACCGCCAAAATTGAATGATGATCTTTTTGAACACATTGATCTTTGGCTGATAACGCACCTTCATCAAGATCACTGTGACGAATATGGAGTTAAAAAGATAGAGAAAAACGTACCGATTATCATGCATCCTAATCATGTTGCTAATTTTCAACACTTTAGCAGTTTGCCTCTTTCATGGGGTGAAACACAGAGCTTTCACTTTATTGATTGTGAAGTAAGTATAACAGCGGTTCCGGCTTATCACGGGAATAGTTGGGTCATGAGGAAATTGGTGGGTGTCGTCAACGGATACATACTTAAAATATCAAACGAACGTGAGAACTTTTTTATTTATTTTACATCAGATACTGTTTACCACAAAAATATCATTAAGTTTGTAAAGTCAGCATTCTCCAAAATAGATTTACTTGTTGCTAATCTCGGAGAGGTAGGTAGTGAAAAAATTGGAGGTCCATTGACAATGTCTGTTTCAATGTTGGAACATTTCGCAGAAGAACTTCATCCAAATTTAATCATTCCTGTGCATATCGATGATATGTCTCATTACACTACAATAAAATCAGATTTGACAATACGCGGTTTTAACACTATAAATTCTGGATTGTGGCACACTATTTATCCGGCTCATGATCATGTTAATTTTAAATAGATTGATGCATAGTTATACATACTGGATACTGCTCACCAAAAAGAGAGCCCGGCAGGAGAGGTAATTGCCATGTATGAAAAATAAAAGAAAACGGTGAAAGCAGACTTAGGTCTGATACAATTTACTCGTCAGTATGCAAGAGCTTCCGCGAGTGCGAAAACACAGAAAGAATAGGCGGTGTACTGTTGTGAAAAGATGCGGATGAAGGGAGTGCTTTGAGCAGCCTTAGATCCTTCAGACATCTTCCGTATGTTGACTCATGGACAACGATGGATCCACCCTGTTGGAATCACGCAATACCCCTTGAAGTCTAAATCTTAAATAAAGAATATAATAGAGCATTGACATGATCAGCATCGAAATCACGAATATCCCGATTTCAAAAGGAAACGATTTGAAATTGGATAGCACATGCGCTGCATCCACACCAACGACAAGGTAATATTTCGGTTGATCTTGCGGTATCTTAATATAATATAGACGCATGGGATACCCGGCATCTACAAAAGAAGCTTCTCCGCTTTGATGAGTACGCATCAATCGGCTGATTCGATCAAAATCCGGATGCGTACTATCTTGATCAAAAAGAGTGACAGGACCACGCTCCTTCTCCGCAACGATTACTTCTGAAAGATACTGAAAATCCATATCCATTATTCTGGCAAAAATTCCTTCTTCGCTGTCAATTTTGGTTATGGCCATACTCAAGACATTCACAAAAATCTCCGAATTCTCTTCATCTGTAAAACCCAATTCGCGAAGTTTACGAATTTCCCCCACAATACTATTTAGTTTTAAGACTTGTTGTTCATACACTGCATCATAATACGTGCGATCAAAGTGATGGAAAAGCTGATTAAAAAACACTAATATGGTGATCAAGATACCGACCGGCACCAAGTAGATCAAGTAACACATTAGATCGTGAGCAAGCGATCTTTTCTTCATAATACTCCCATCCGTTACCATTCGCACTTTCGCGTGTCCCATCGCACGATTGCCACCTCTCTGCTGCGCAGTAAGCTACCACCCTTGATTATGAATCCTTTAACCCGGCATCTTTTGTGATTCTTCTGACAAGAAGATCCAGAAGCGGAGACCCCATATAACCGCTAAGTGCAGTCAGACCCGCAGTTAAATAAGAGGATACTTCGAAACTTTTGCACAGGAAAAAGACAATCAAGCCAACAAAAAGAGAAACGATCGCACTGATAATGTAGCGAGATGTTTTGATATGGTGATTTTCGTTGTTTTCCTGTTCGATCAGCTTACGAATAATACCACCGGTACCCGATAAAAGAACATTGATCAGCAATTCAGTAAATACCTTTTTTTCCATACCCGGCTACATGATCACTCTTTACTCCCACCGACACGCACATTCCATTCTGTTTTTTGTCCGGTCAAATCACGAACAATCAAAAAATGTGCAAAAGTATAATCTGAACGGTACAGCAAACACGAAACACAATGCAAATTGTACAATCTTATGCTTTGAACGCCATAGACGCGAATCAATGTCATTTACTTAAGATTTCAGACACAATAGACAAATATGAGAAGCGGCATTGAATCAGCTCTTTTTTCGGCTTATCAATGTCTAAAACCCTTAAGTAATGACATTGGACGTGAATTATATACTTTTTACGCTGATTGCGCTGTATCCTTCATGTTTGTGCGTATTCTACGATCGGGAGTTCGAAAGTGCCCTTACTATTCTAATTTTTCTTACTATACAATATGCAAAATGTCGAAAAGTGTGTAATCAAGGCATACGCGAATCGCTAGTTTCCGTTCACACATTCGCCGTTCTACGGTTTAGAGGCTGTGTATGCCAGACGAACTCACAGAGTAGTGGGAGTTTTGGGTGTTAAAATTTGCGAAAAATGTCACTTACTGCGCCATTTTTTCATATAGTATGATAAAAGTTACTATTCATACGCAATGTAAGTTACTTAAGGTTTTCATGCATTGACAAACCACTTAAGAGCCGATTTCATGCCGCTTCCCATAGTTAACATATGTATGAGAAGGCTTAAGTAACTGACATTGGCATGAATCAATGTCAGTTACTTAAAAGATTTCAAACATTGACAAACCGAAAAAAGATCTGATTCTATGCCGCTTCCTGTAGTAGATATTTGTATTTGAAGTCATAAGTAAATGACATTGAGCGTGAATCGTAACTGATAAAAAAGCTGGAATAGGAGCAGGATAAGTTTGAAAGTAAGTGAACTTTCAAACGACTTGATTGGTACGCGCGCCGTTGGCGCGCAGACGGGAGTAAAAATGAGCTGTTACAATCATCCATATAATTGTGGATCATGTCAAGATAGTTGCAATTATGAAATCGAAGTACAGCGCGGCCCTAAGGGAGAACCCGGTTGTCCGGGTCCAAAAGGAGATCCCGGCTGTCCGGGTCAACGCGGGCCTGCAGGACCAATGGGGCCGATGGGACCCACCGGTCCACAAGGTGTTCGAGGAGATATGGGTCCTAAAGGAGATCTGGGTTATCCCGGTCAAAGAGGCCCCAAAGGGGATCCGGGACCTCGGGGTGTACAAGGGTTGCGTGGACCAATTGGAGAAAAAGGAGATACCGGTCCCGCAGGACCTCCCGGTCCGGCAGGCGCTGATGGTGCCATGGGAATAGAAGGCCCCGCAGGACCGGCAGGACCCATCGGCATACAAGGAGCACAAGGAGTGACCGGACCTCAGGGAATGCAAGGCCCGCAAGGCTTTCCCGGAATCGAAGGACCGATGGGCGTAATGGGACCCACCGGACCAACCGGATCGATTGGACCCATGGGATCAACTGCTCCAATCATTTATCCGAAATCCAGCTATCCAAAACTTGTCCACCTTGCAAGATCCTTCTGTCTTCCTCATAAAATAGGATGATGAATCATTATGATACACGCGCAATGTCATGAATTTAAGACTTTACTGTGAACTTCCGCTGTTTTTTCCCACTAAATTCGCTCATACCGTAAAGAATCAATGTTTTGGCTATTTTTGAGATGATATTTTGAGTCGGAATTCCAACAAACCTTTTTCAACATATAACTCAGTATCCATGCATCTTTCCGGGGTTGAGTCGGCAAAATTCAGGAAGTTAACATTTACGCTTTTACAGCATGAACACAACTCATGAAAGGAATATATGCATATGGAGAATCCTCCGATGGATATCGAGATTTCCGGTACACAACAACCGGAACGAGATTCGAAATCAATCAAGAATCTCGCCCACTTTCGTCCCGAAGAGTATACGGTCAACATGGAATATACACAAGGCGGCAAATCGTTTAGAGACTGTTTAAAAGCGTATTTCATCGGACAACGCAAGGTGTAAAACTCACCCTCCCCTACCATCCGCGTAGCGTTCACACCGAAATCATACCCAAATGACCATTTTTGAGGGTATATTATACTCCTGCCATAGCGTCAAAAGTGCCTACCATATTTAACCTTCCATACCCCCATTCGCGTGATGGGTAGGATATATCACTACTGCGAATCGCGCCTCGAATGAAATAGTTACTACTTTCGCGGCTCTCCGTCTGCATTCCGCTATTGCCAAGAACCGCCCACTGCATGAACTGAGCGACACCGCCTGCTGCCAAAGCGGCGGCAAGACAACTTCCGGAACGCTTCCCGTATATCGTAGACACATCCACTCCTGGTGCGGCAAAATCCGGTCGTATCGCTCCTGTTCTGCTAAATCCACGCCCCGACTCCAGATAAAAGCTGTTATTGGCGTCGTTGTATGCCGTCACACAGATAATCCCGCTCCCCACTGAGGGTGGTGTAAGCGTCGTGAAAGGATCCGGCGCCAAAAAAGTGGCCGGAGCGGTCATAAACTGTGTGATCGGCAGCCACAGATGGAATCCTCCGCTGTAGACCTCCCCAACAGAATTCACTCGAAAGTTCCAGATACCCGGTGTGGGATCCTCAATCCGCAATATGATCAATTCTTCTCCGGAAGTCGGTTCTACCAATCTGCTATCAACCGTTACTTTGGTATTTTCATAAATAAAACCATACGTAATACTTTGCCTTATCCCGAGACGAACGGATGGTACGGTCTCCCCACCCGGAGATCGAATCGTGATATTAAATACATCCGGTACTTCCCCCCAAAACTCCAAAAAGAACCCTCTGTGATTCTCAGAAACCAATATTTCAACATCTTGATACCCGCTTCCAATCCCTTCTTTTTGAAGGATACCGGAATAATGATGTGCTGCGTTCCCTTCATTCCCTCCGCTCATCACGACTGCTCGACTGGATTTTAACGCAATATCGTTTAAGTACACCGAAAGTGCGGATTTCCCACCATGACTACCCATATTGGTGCCAATACCTAAGCAAATCACGACCGGGCGGCGGTATGGCATTGCAAACGAGTCCGCATATTTCACGCCGAGCATAATATCCTGCTCCGCATATGCAGGCACATCGTCGGGAAGTAAGTAGTACTCCCTCAGATTTTGCTTGCATTCTTTCAGCTTTACCACCACGATTTCGGCATCGGGCGCTCCCCCCAGAAAACTCCGACCACCATTGACGCGGCTACCTGCTGCCACACTGGCTAAACACGTTCCGTGTCCATTTTCATCACGCGATGGGACGATCGCATAAGGATCGTCTGATTCCAGTGCAGTATTGATCGTCTCTTTTCTGTACTCTGTTCCATATAGAAAACCTTCCGGCGGTGTTCCACTTTGAATCGTCTGATCCCAGATCGAAAGGATTCGACTATTCCCCTCTTCGTCTCGAAAAAGTTCACTGGTATAATCTATTCCCTCTCGTGTAATCAAAATGCCCGATGAAATCATCACATACCCTAATTTGCTGAAAATGCCCATAGGATTTCGAGGCGATTTGTGTGATATAGGGTTATTTTTTCTATGAAAATGGCTGCTGTCGTATGGAAATACCTTTTTTCGCTGTTCGTTATGCTCTGTGCAACAAAACTGTTTCGGGTAAGCCTTGCAATACTTTGCATTTGCTTTTCATAAAAATCGATTTCATTTTCTATTTTCGATATCTTGTCATTTGTATCTTGTATTTTTGGTATAGATAATCCATTTGTTTGACCCTTGAGGACATATTCCTCGTAAAACGAACGTTTCTGATGTTCCAAACGCTTTCGCTCTTTTCGTAACCGTTCACACGCCGATTTTGCTTGTACTTCCTTATGACCCTGAAGGATATCCCACTCTCGTTGCCAATGAATGAAATCCCCTTTTCTTTGCAGTTCTGTTTCCAGAGCATACAAAATGATTTCCTCGAAAAATCTTACATCCATTCTGCGGATGCAATCGGTCCAATCAGTGACATACCGATTTTCACACTCAAAGTACGCATGGATGCCACTCCGAAAACGGAGCGTTCTCCCACATTTTCCACAATACACTTTTCCCACTAGGGGATGTTTTCTGATTCCCTTCTCTACAGTTTGAAGCTTTCTATCTCTACCTTCGTATGGACTGTGTATCCAAGCTGTCTCGTCTTTTGGGATCATAGCTTGCAGTAATACCGCTTGGTGTTGCTGTTGGATACGCTGTTCGTTTCTTTTCGTAAGCTGTTCAAATTCCTCCCTTTCTATGATCGCGGGGTGATGATTATGGTGGATCTTTGGGGTCTCTCCATATACCATGTCTCCGCAATAAAAAGCGTTTCGCAATATCCTGCATACCCCGCTTGCACTCCATAGCTTTTTCTCTCTTTTGGTCTCTTCTTTTGCATTTTCATGCGCAAGTTCTCCGCTCTTTGTAAGATGTCGCTTCATTTCGCGGTATTCAAATGGCGTTTTCACTTTTTTTCGATTGCATTCATGCGCAATTTTGATCGAACTCATGCCGGAAAGCGCCATGTCAAAAATATCTCTCACGACTTGTGCTTCCTCTATTACGATTTCGATTTGATTTTTATCTGTTTCCTTCTTTCGATACCCAAACGGCACATTCGCACAAGCATATTCCCCCATTTCCTTTTTCGCCAGTAATGCGCTTTTTACTTTGACTGAGAGGTCTTTGCTGTAAAGATCATAAAGCAGGGTCTTAAAATTGGTCGCCAAATCTGCCGTCTTCATCCTGTCGCTGTCATAATGGTCTGATATCGATAGAAAGCGAATCCCCCAAAAGGGAAAGAGTCGTTCCAAATAGGAGCCCAATTCGATATAATCCCTTGAAAAACGTGAAAAATCTTTCACCAGTATGCCGTCCACCTTTCCCTGTTGTGCTTCCTGTAACAGTAACTGAACAGCCGGTCGGTTAAAATTGGTTCCGGTATAGCCGTCATCGATATATTCTGTGATTTCACATTCCCCAAATTGTTCCTGCGCGGCTTTTCGTAAGAGGTTACGCTGATTACTGATGCTGTTGCTTTCTGTTTCGATCCATTCATCTTCTTTTGAAAGTCGCATATAAATTGCAATCTTCATGATTATGATCCTTTGCGTTACTGAGAGATTCATTGTTGTTATTTCACGCGTTCGCCGATCTAAGTTTCAAAGACATGGTATCCCGGACGAACCGCACAGAGCCGTAGGGACTTTTGGGTGTTAGACTCTCTGAACGTTCCGATGAGCCCATAGCAGTGAAAATGCGCGCACAAGCAAGCGCTCATTTTCACTTGGTCTCATCTCCACAGAACGTATAACACCCAAAAGTCCCTACGGCTCTGTGCGGTTCTGTGCATCGATTCGCTATAAGCTTAGATAGGCAAACGCGTGTATTAATGGCATTTACTTATATCTTCTGATGCAAATGTCAACTACAGGAAGCGATATTGAATCATCTCTTTTTGAGGTTTGTCGATGCCTAAAACCATTAAGCTGTAGTTCCATGTGTGTTTTTCTACTTACATTCAGTTGTCCCGTAATTAAACGGCATTTGA
>JAISHZ010000094.1 GCA_031262285.1 Lachnospiraceae bacterium
GACCTTACAAATGCCCTGTACGCCTTAATGGCGAAAAGTCGGACAAAGCTTATTACATCCGTAAAGCAGCAAGCACGATTAAAGCGAATTTAAATGAGGAACGTGAGCTGATCATCATGTCTCACCCGATACCCTTTGACGACAGACCAAACCATGAAGCAAGCATTACCGACCTTATGTATCCGCTACTTTCCTCATATTTGAAAGAAGTGCAAAGCACTCTGTATTCGCTTTCAAAGGATATGTCTGTGGAGCAAATTGCCGAGAGTATGCGGCTATCAATAGGAGCAAGCGAAAGTATCAAGCCACGCAATGTGGGGCTGATGTTCTTTAATGATACACCTGACAAATACTTTCCTTACGCTCGGATCGAGGTAGTAGATAAGCCGCATCCGACTGGTAGGGGAATGACGGAAAAGACATTTTATGGTCCCCTCAACAGACAATTAATAGATGCATTGCAGTACATTAAGAATTATATTTTAACGCAAGGAGTTATCAAATACCCGGACAGAGCCGAAGCAGATAGACCTTGGAATTATCCCTACGCCGCAATTGAGGAAGTACTTACCAATTCCGTCTATCACAAGAGTTATGAAATACATGAGCCTATCATCGTCACTTCTACACCTGAAAAGTTAGAGATAACGAGTATTCCTGGACCCGACCGCTCCATATCTGATGCTGACATGAAACGGTATCATATGGTGTCAAAAACACTGAGAAACAGACGCATCGGCGATTATCTGAAAGAGCTTCAATTGGCAGAAGGACGAAACACCGGAATCCCCTCAGCTGTAGAGGCCATGATAGAAAACGGAAATGACCTTCCGATCTTTGAGACGGACGAGGATAGAACCTATCTCACCGTGATATTGCCTATACACAAATCATTCTTGCAGACACCGGCACTTGTGTCCCAGCCAAATGAAATAGTAAAACTTCCGAAAACAAGAAGAAGCAGAAAAGATACAAAAAAACTTATTCTGCAACTTCTTTTGGATGGTGAGATTTCACGCACCGAGCTTGCTAATCGTTTAGGATACACTTCGCAAAATGGCACACTAAAAGCAATTATTGATGAGCTACTGGATACGGGAAAGTTAGAGTATACAGAACCGGACAACAAACGCAATATGTTTCAGAAGTTACGGTTATCTAACGATAAAGCATGAGCAAATCAAAATAGAACCGACGCATGACAGTTCACAGTGGTTCGGTTTGAATAACAAAGTTTATAACCACATTGACGGTGAAATATTATTACTTTATTGACACAATTGTTTCGCTATTTGGAAATCGCTGAAGTGAAAAGTTTTTTCAACTTCAGCGATTTTCACATTAACCGAAAAATCATTTCATCCCTTGACAACCTTTATCCCTCCGTTAAAAACGATAAATAGTCAGATGGAAAAGCCGCTACTGCTTCACTTGCAGAAATTTGTTCTTTGCTTATTTCTAATTCATAGAATTTCCATTTAGCGTCATAGCATGAACGACGATATGTTAAAGCAGTAATAATTGAACCGCCAATCACTAATATCATCATTTCCATTGTTGTAGTACCATTTTCAAAATATATCTTATCATTCCTTCCATTTCTTTTCAAACCCATTATAGTCGCAGAAACTAAGCGTAAACAATGGACACGGAGATATATAGAATTTGCGTCATATGTGAATCAGCGCGAATAATTATTCATTTAGACTCTAAACAAGAATAACAGAAAAAGCGTTAGTTTTATCCATTCTATTTAATGAATCAAGACTTTTTATATCATGTAGTGATGTGTAAAAATCGCATATGCGAGTTCGATGCGTAACCTTGATCAAAAATTGCCGTCTATTATAGTGAAGGGGAAATGAATCACAGGAGGATCCATATGGACGACCAAGAAATAATAGACCGATTCTGGGCGCGCAATGAATCGGCGATCACTGCGGTTAATGACAAATATCATGCGTATTGTCGCTCTATTGCCATCCATATTCTTGGAAATGCGCAAGATGCGGAGGAAGTGGTGAATGATACGTATCATCGGGTTTGGAATGCCATACCGCCCACAAGACCGGAAAGCTTGCGTGCCTTTGTCGGTAAGATCACGCGTAATCTTTCTATTGATAAGCTGAACAAAGTCAAAGCGAAGAAACGCGGCGAAGGTCAGGTCAATATCTTATTATCGGAATTGGAAGAAGTGATTCCGAGCGGCAGAGATTTTGAGGATGAAATGATAGAAACTGAAGAGATCACTGCCGCGATAAATGATTTTTTGGCACAGCAATCGGTTGCGAACAGGCGTATTTTTGTGAGGCGTTACTGGCAAGCTAGCGGTATTGAAGAAATCGCACATGACTTTGAAATGTCTGTAGGACAAGTGAAATCCACTTTATTTCGTATGCGTAAGAAGCTGCGAAAACACTTGGAAAGTGAGGGTATTCCGATATGACCAGTGAACAATTATTTATAGCGATCGGGAATATAGCGGATCGTTTTATTGAGGAAGACGCAGGAGAGACGACGCTTCGGGATTCCGGAGGTATAGTAGCGCAAAAGAGTCCTCGCAAAATCAGATGGATGGGATCCTTGCGGTGGTTTAAGGTTGCCACCCCGCTTGCGGCTTGCTTGGTTATTGCGGTAGTGCTAATGCTACCGCAAATGACGGATTACTCCGAAGGTGGAAACACCATGGCGGGAGACATGATGGAGGATGGACTGTTGGTAACATCAAGCGAATCTGCGCAAGCAACCGACTCGAATGCCGAATATGGCGAACGTGACGAACAGTCGTTTGCGACGATACCGCTGATATTTAATACGGTAAGCTCAAAAATGGAAGTGGATAAGATATTAGCTCCCCTGCATTTTTGGCATCAGCTCGACGAGACGCAGCTTGCTGCGGTTTTCCCCGGCGTTTGTGAGGCTTACATGGTCTCTGCTCTTGCTAATTACGATGGCGAGGCGATGGAACTCGTTAACGTTGTCGCGCAAGTAAGCGCCCCCGCATTGATCGGGGAGGACACGAGAGTTTGGGTTCAGATTGCCGAGGGTGAGCCGAATTATATCTATGACTATTACAGCTTTGAGCCATCAAAGAAAGAGTCCGAAATTACAGTAATTAATGAGATCCCGGTGACGGCGGGTATCTGGAGTGGCATTTCGGGCGGCAAGGAGTATAACGTCTACATCGCTTCTTTCATGTTGGGCGACCTTGGTTATTTCGCCGAGCTAAGCGACTACGATTCAGACGCTACGGACGCGAGAGAGCTATTCACCGCCGTGATCAATCACATTATCGGCTCCGGATCGGCGGATATAAGCGGTCTCGATGATCCCGAAGCGGATGGTATTCCTATTCCAAAACTGCGCGATGATGGCGTTACGCTGTCCGAAGCCATGGCAGATCCGGATTTCGGCAAATACATCCCTACAAGTGAACCATCCGGCTTTGATTACGAGAGCGGAAGGCGTTTCATAAACCAGAATACGGATGATTTGAGCATCCACTGGACGAAGAATTATAATTATCTAACGTGGTGTGTTAGCGCGATGAACGAGTCCTTGCAAACAAATGTCACAAGCGTTTCGGAGCGTGAGAATTACGATCTGTCCCTCTATCCCATTCCAACTTCGCAGTCCGTGCCGGATGAACGGAGGGAAATAGTGACCAACCCTATTTTTCAGTATGATGAGATGACACTCGATACCGTCTACGCACGGGCACGGTATATTGATGACGACGCAGGCGATGAACCGGGTTATCGAATCAATTTCAACGTACTGATAGACGATGCGCTGATTCAGATCTCTGCAAAGGGTCTGGCACCGGAGGACATTTGGGCGATACTGCAAAGCATCGCCCAATAGGAGGATCGAATAGATAGGGAATCAAGCATTCTTCATCATCATGAAAAGCCATATGAAATCTCAGTAATCGTCCCGTCAAAATAAACAAAGTCTTCTGTTGGATAATTCCAAACAGCTTTAAATTTTGTAGGTTGTTTTATACCGCTGTCGGCAAACCGGTAGTCGCTGCAAATAGCAGACCATGGCACATATTCGACCGCCCCGTCTGTGCCGACAACACCCCGATCATTCGTCTGAAAGGAAATCATTTCATATTCATCGTTAAATGTAAAAATTCCGGTTACAGAAATTCCGTCATAGAAAATAGTAGCTTGCGTTTCATATTCGCTAATCTCTGTCAATACGATATAATCTTGCAACAAAATACTGGGAGCAAACATCGCTTCAGCTAAAAAAGTAGCCAAGCAAGCCTTATCCATATCCGCACCTGTTTGGTTGAATATGGTAATCGCTTTGGCTATAATACCTTTCATCCCACCTTTCCCATTTTGATAATAGTCATACCCTTCAAAAGGTACTCCAAACATACTGCTGTCGATGAGTGCCATTCTAGCTGGTCTATTCACAAAATCATATTGCTGATAGTCAATGGTCAATGCAGGACCGTTTCTTCCTTGCATAAAAGCGACATCATCATACTCCATTTTCAGATAAGACATTTGAGGAGTTCCGATATAACCGCAATTCTCTATATATTTCTGCACTGCTATCGGCAAATTTGAAAAATCGCTAAGAGTAAAATTCTCACCGCTTTTCTCTAATCGGTTGATTGATCGAAGTGTATCAATATCATTTTCAAACTCTTTTTTGACAGGCGAATACGGAATCGTTAACCAAATGATAACTGCTGTAAGTACAATCATGAAAATACCAATACCTATGAACATCTTCTTTTTCCTCGATTTTCTCATTTGTGACCAATCTCCTCTGCATATTTTTCCACACGATCTACCCCTGCAAAGAACTTTGCATAGAGCTTAAAAAGTTGTTGAATTTCTTTTTCATTAAAATCCGCAAACAAAAGTTTTAGTACCTGCATTTGTTGTAGTCCGATTTCTTTCGCATACTCTGTTACCTTTTCAGTAAGCTCGATACAAATAGAATGATTACTGCCGGAGAGTATTCTGACAAATTCTTTTTTTTCAAGAGATAACGCCAATTTCTTCACATTTTGCCTTGAGCACCCCATCAAATTCCCGATGTTCGTTAGGTTTCTTGGCTCCGGACAACTTTCTGTCATCGCAATGAGCAACCATTGCTTCATAGATATTTGTGCCAGAATCTTGTCTCCTGCCGTCTGCATTCGATTTTGCAAAACGAATATACTTGAAAAAATAGCTTTCATTCTTGTCGTTGTGTCAAAATCAAATTTTTCGAAAAGATCACGAAACATTTTTTACTCCCGTCTGCGCGCCAACGGCGCGCGTCCCTATCAAGGAGTTTGAAAGTTCACTTACTTTCAAACTTTACCCTGCTCGAATGGTAACTAGTTACCTTTCGTAGTATAGCAACTTATTTCTTCGTTGTCAATAGGTTAGTTGCTTGGTTTTGGTACGACAAACACTCCAGGTTGCCATTCACGCGTTCGCTGATCTAGATTTCAAAGGCGGTGTATTCCGGACGAACCGCACAGAGCCGAGGGGAGTTTTGGGTGTTAGACTCTCTGAGCGTTCCGATGAGCCCATGACAGTGAAAATGCGCGCACAAGCAAGCGCTCATTTTC
>JAISHZ010000123.1 GCA_031262285.1 Lachnospiraceae bacterium
ATTGTATGGAAGCGCAGTATCAGATGCAGGATCCGCAGCAAAAAACGGCGTTTGATCAAGAAATCGCCAAGAAGCTGTGTACGTTTTCAGAGGAGGTGGAAAGAGAAAACTATTTGCAAGCTGTGGCAGGACGCTATCATATGCAAGCAGATAGTCTGCGAAAACTAGTGAGGGGTTATGCGAACGCCGGTCTGGTGGCAACATCGACGCGCCATCCCCAAAATGCGACGATGCGGAAAATGGCACCCGAAGAGGCGATTCGGAAGGTTTGGAGGTATCTGTTTAGTTGGTTGGTCAATGAGCCGTCTGTATTTGCGAAAGTAGAACGGTTCCTTTCCAAGGAGGATTTTCCCTCACCGTTATATGAACGCCTTGCGCAGGAATTGTTTACTCGTTTGAAAAAAGAAGGAGAAAATTTTTGTGTTGCCGATTTCATAAGTCTTTTTCGGGACAAAGAAGAGCAGCAGGAAGTGGCGAATGCTCTCCATGGCGCACTTCCGGAATTGTCCACGAAAGAAGAACGACAAAAGGCTTTGAAAGATCTTTTGATTCGTGTGAAGCAATATGGATATCAGGATGCGATTTTGCACACTGAGGGAGCTTTGCATTTGCAAGAAGTGATTAAAAGTAGAAAAGAAGTGTTGGAAGAACTGGGGAAAACGAATATTTCTTTGGATTAAGGCAAAAATGAGAGCAGAGATTTTAGGTAACGAGCACGATTCCGGGAAGGATGGAACCATGGAGATGGAAGAAAACACACAGGTAAAATTTGAGGAAAAGATCAAAGATCTTATGAATTTGGCTAAAAATAAGAAAAACATTTTAGAATATCAGGAAGTCTCTGATTTTTTCAGCGATATGCCTTTGGGTGAAGATCAATTTTACAAGGTACAAGAAGCCTTAGAGCGGAGCAATATTGATGTACTGCGAATAGCCGAGGAGGACGAAGTGGAACATGAGGATATTTTACTAATCGAAGAAGAGGTTGATGTAGAAAAGATTGATCTGACGGTGCCGGATGGGATCAGCATAGATGACCCGGTACGTATGTACTTAAAAGAGATCGGAAAAGTCCCATTGTTAGATGCAAATGAAGAAATTGAGCTAGCTAAGAAGATGGAATTGGGAGATGAAGAAGCCAAGAAAGGATTGGCGGAAGCCAATCTGCGTTTGGTGGTGAGTATCGCAAAGCGTTATGTGGGTCGAGGGATGCTTTTTTTGGATTTGATTCAAGAAGGGAATCTGGGTCTCATTAAAGCAGTTGAAAAATTCGATTATCGAAAAGGGTTTAAATTTTCAACCTACGCTACATGGTGGATTCGTCAAGCGATTACACGAGCCATCGCTGATCAAGCAAGAACGATTCGTATCCCGGTACACATGGTAGAAACCATCAATAAACTCATCCGTGTGAGCCGCCAGTTGCTGCAAGAATTGGGCAGAGAACCGTTGCCGGAAGAAATATCAGAGGAAATGGGGATTCCTGTAGAGAGAGTCCGGGAAATCTTGAAAATCAGTCAAGAACCGGTTTCTTTAGAGACACCCATTGGAGAAGAAGAAGACAGCCATTTAGGCGACTTTATTCAAGACGACAATGTACCTGTTCCGGCAGATGCCGCCGCTTTCACCTTGTTAAAAGAGCAATTGGTGGAAGTGTTGGGGACATTAACGGAAAGAGAACAAAAGGTCTTGCGATTGCGTTTCGGGTTAGACGATGGTCGCGCCAGAACATTGGAAGAAGTTGGCAGAGAGTTCAACGTTACAAGAGAACGGATTCGGCAAATTGAAGCCAAAGCGCTTCGCAAACTGCGTCATCCGAGTCGCAGCAGAAAGCTAAAGGATTATTTGGACTGATGGGAAAGACGATTAGCCTTTCACACAGACTGCTTGCGTTGGCACAAATGGTGACTCCGGGCTCTGTGGTGTGGGATGTGGGTTGTGACCATGGATATTTATCGATTTATTTGGTGCAAAACGGCATTTCGCCCAGAGTAGTGGCGATGGATGTTCGAGTTGGTCCTTTGCAGGCAGCAAAGAAGCACATCGATGAATATGGGTTATCCTCTTACATAGAAACAAGACTTTCGGATGGTCTGAGCACACCGGGAACCTTAGCGGCTGATACGATATTGATCGCGGGTATGGGGTGCGGGTTAATCATCCGGATATTGAGTGAGGGACGTAGCCACGCGCAAGCAGCAAGAGAGGTAATCGTACAACCGCAGTCGCAGCTTCCTTTGTTTCGATGTTTTTTGCGCAAAGAGGGATACCGCATTGTGAAAGAGAATATCATAGAAGAAGGCGGTTTGTTTTATTTCCCCATGAAAATACGTTATACGGGAGAAGAGATTCCTTGCCAAAACCCGCTGTTTGATCAATATGGGGAAGGACTTATGCGAGAGCGAAGCGATGTATTTTTGCGTTATTTGGTTCAAAAAGCAAAGACGCTATCGCAGGTTCTTACTACATTACAAGACCAAGAAGGGGAAAGAGCGGCGTTACGCAAAAAGGAGATGGAAGGCGAACTGGCGATATTGGAACGATTAATCGTATCCGGAGACGATAGTGGCGTGTCGGTTGCGCCAAGGTCGCAGATGGGAGGCAGATGGCTACAGTAACGATAAATGGGAATACCTATGAGTATCCCTTGGGAATATCATATGAGGAGATTGCCGCGTCTTTCCAAAGCGACTATTCTTCGCCGATCGCACTGGCAGTCGTAAACGGGAGGATTCGGGAACTATTCAAACGGCTGACGGGAGACTGTGAGATCTCTTTTTGCACGATCCGCAGCGGCGAGGGGTACCGCGCTTACCTACGTACTGTGACGATGCTGTTTTTAAAAACAGTCGAGGATTTGTTCGGATCCGATGCAGCGCAAAACTGTCGCGTCGAGTTTGTGGTCGGCAATGGACATTACATCAGTCCGGTTACACAGGAAGGGGATATGTTTGAGGCAAATGAAGGTACAGCTACGCAGATCGAAGAAAAGATGCGCGCTACTGTAGCAAAGAAGCTTCCGATACTCAAAAAGTCTTATAGCATAGAAGAAGCAGAGAATATGTTTGCGGCAGCAGGGAAACATGATAAGCAAGAACTATTTCGATATCGAAGAAGTGCTTATGTGAATTTGTACGAGCTAGACGGATATGTCGATTACTATTATGGGCATATGCTTCCGCATACGGGATATGTTGAGGCTTTCCGTGTGCAAGCGTATGAAAAAGGGTTTTTGCTCTTGTTGCCTTCCAAGGGAAATTGTGAAAAGGTAGAACCTTTTCTGGAATATAAAAAGCTCTTCGCAACACTCAAAGAGACAGAAGTGTGGTGCAGAAGGATCAACATCGAGACAGTCGGTGATTTAAATGGGCAAATCTGTAAAGGTGCGGGTTCGCTCAGTGATTTGATTTTGGTTCATGAGGCGGAGCAGGAGAGAAAAATCGGTGAGATTGCCAAAGATATCGTTTTGCGCGGTGATGTGAAATTCGTGATGATTTCCGGACCGTCTTCTTCCGGGAAGACTAGTTTTTCTCATAGACTTTCCATTCAATTGCGAACGCTCGGGTTTGTACCACATCCGATTGCATTGGATGATTACTATGTGAATCGAGATCGAACCCCCAAAGACGAACAGGGACAAAATGATTATGAGTGTTTAGAAGCGATAGATACAGCGCAGTTTAATGAAGATATGAAGCGCTTGCTGGCAGGTGATTCGGTGGCGTTGCCGACGTTCAATTTCAAGACCGGACAACGCGAATACAGCGGGAAGATTACAACGCTCCAGTCGGGAGATATCTTAGTCATTGAAGGCATTCATGGATTAAATCCAAAGACTTCTTTTTCTTTGCCGGACAAGAGCAAGTACAAGATATACGTCAGCGCACTGACCGGTATCAATATAGATTATCACAATCGTATTCCTACGACCGATGCACGTTTGCTTCGCAGAATGGTTCGAGACGCAAGAATGCGGGGAACCACGGCAGCGGAAACGATACGGATGTGGTCTTCCGTACGCAGAGGAGAGGAAAAATATATCTTCCCGTTCCAAGAAGAAGCAGATGCCATGTTCAATTCCGCACTGATATATGAACTTGCTGTATTAAAACAATATGCAGAACCGCTTCTTTTTGAGATTCCCAAAGAATCCGCTCAATATCATGAAGCAACC
>JAISHZ010000144.1 GCA_031262285.1 Lachnospiraceae bacterium
CCCTCTGCCAGATTCTGCGCTGCGTCTGCTGTGTTTTGTGCTCCCATTTTGACCTGTTGTGCAGATTCTTGTACGTCATATATAGCCTTCGACAACTGCCTTTTGATTTTCCGCATGGATTCCAGTATCGGTGCATAGTCTCCTGTGTAAACTTCGTATTCACGGCTTTTCACAGTAAAATCACCATTTGCCATATGGGAAAGAGCCCAATCAATGTCCGGTACCAGTCTCTTCATATTCTGAATGACTTTCCGTACGCTCTTGACCAAACTACCGATCTCATCATCAATGTCGTATTGAATGGATGCTTCAAAAACCCCATCTGCCAGATTGTGCATACCATGTTCCAACTGTTGTAAGGGAGCGCTGATCACCTTGACGATTACCTTCGTCAAAATGACTGCGATCACCAGTACTGCAGCCATGACAAATGACAAAATTACAATCATCATCATAAATGTCGATTGCGAAGTATCCATTTGGTCCTTGCCCCATTGTGCATTTAAACTGGCCGATTCTTCCAAATAATTCGCTGTTGCAGTTTGTAGGGATTCGTTTTCTTGTAAGTACTCGTAAATAGCCACGGCATTACCATTTCTGGAATTTTCGAGTAATGCGTCTATGCTTTGCAGAAATTTCCGATATTGAGATTGAAAATTCCGAAATGCTGTTTCATCACTCTCATTCGTAATAGAACCTTCATATAATATGTAGGATTCTTGAATCGCGGCATCAAATTGTTTCATTTTTTCCGCGATCTTGTCTAGTTCCTCTGCATTGCCTTCGTATCTGGCTGCTTTCCATAGATTAATACGCATACGGTTGAAATTGGCTCGTATATCTCCTAACGATTGCAGCGCGATGACGTTTTCATGGTAAAGAGCAGATGAATTGTCTTGAATCCTGCTCATGCCGATCGCTCCGCAGATAAACAATACAACCGACAGTGCCGCCATCATCGTAAAACTTAGAAACAGTTTCTTTGAAAATTTGAGGTTTTTCATTGACCTCCTCCTCGTTCGTTATATGTAGTAAAACGCGTAACAGGGTGATCATACTAAATTACTTTGTTTTCGTCTATAGTGCAAAAGTGCAGTTTTCAGAATTTTCTCAATATGTGTTATAATTCGAGGAAATATGAATCTATCTCGGATTTCACATTTTACAGTAAACATAAAACCGCTTGAAAAAACGAAAAGTCTGACAAACGAGGATTCATTTAGCAAGATAGCGTTTCACACAAACGCTTATTTTTCCTTTCTTGGTTTCGCGTGAAATTCCGCAGTATATAAATTTACCAAATCCTCGCACCGTCACTTGATCAAAATTCTTGAGCATTTTGGACGAACTCTCAAGGATTCTTCCATTACATAGAACGCGTCCTTGCGTATATAGTTTTTGTACATCCGAACGCGAAAGATGGTATATCTTGCTGATAATCGCATCCGAACGTTCCGACGCAACAGCGTAGAATTCCTCTACAGGTTCTGATTTGGGCAAGTTATCCGTAACAGTGGTGCGCGTACAAGCCACATCTGTATGACGTACTTTTCTTAATTGTTCAGTGATGAAATCAGCCACAGTTTCCAGACAAAATAGATATGCTTCCTTCTCTCCCACTACGATATCACCCAATGTGGTACGTTCTATCCCCACATTCATCAAAGCTCCCAGGAAATCTCGATGGCTAAGCGCATCCGCAAATTTGTCATTTTTCGCGCTGATCAAAAGACAGACGATCGGATATGGCTCCTCATATCCCAGATCGTGTTCGCTTCCGAACCGTATGATTATGCGCGTTGCATCTTCCATACCGCCCCACATTTCCCAAGAAACGAAAGACAATTCCTTTTCCATCCTATGAAAAAGGTCTTGCTCCATTTGACCCAAAAATGAAGTATAGGTATAAATATTACGTTCGTGACATTTCTGCGCCAACTCACGGAAGCGATTCCGAATCAATTGCGTTTCTTTTTCGTTATCCATTTGTTCCCTCCTTGTATATAAAAAAGTATTCATCGAAAAATGAGGAGCTCAGTTGCGATCTGTCTGTGCACCTCATCTGTCCAATAAACACCAATTGTTCATCGGTTTCTCTTAATTTGCTGCCATTAGCACAATGATAAAAAACGCGATCAAGACGACAAGCGAGATCGCAGCTAGCACAATCAACGGGATCGTGAGGGCATTCTTTCTCACTTTGCGATTGTTGGTCGCGCAACCTAACGCTGCGATCGCTGTGATGAGTCCCCACAAAACGTTGACATACCATCCCAACACCACCGCTCCGACAGACAAGAGCGCGACCACCCAGTCCGGTACCTCTTTTGGGGGGATTTTTTCCACTCTAGAGGGAGTTTTCTCCTTTTTTCCGAATATCATATGACTCCTTTCCGCAAGCTCCTATGGTTTGCTATGTGATGATACGTTACTATTCTAACAAAATCGAAGGGTTTCCGATTACTTGCGTACTGTAGAGATAGAGCACATCTGTAAGCGGTGTTTGAGCAGCGCTTATCCGCTCTTGGTACAATTCTGCAATCTTTGCAGAGCCGATATAGCGCAAGTCCACAAGATAAATACGTGAATACACACCGGTCAGTAAAGGGGCCAGACTGGAACCGAATGAATCTCGAAAGAGCCATAGATCTCTTTGGGGCGTTACCCTTTCATTCTCCAGACAAATGAGCGGCGTTATACCACCCAAAAATATGTCGTAGGGATCATATCCTTCAAAATCTTCCAGTTCATACATCGTCCCCAATGTCCAATCCGTTTGTGAGAATTCACTTTCCGCCACGTCGGTGGGCTCTGTGGATGGCGTATAAAAATACACGTTTACCGGATCATTGGGCTCCATATAAATCATCGGTTCCTTGGGCATCGGGAGAGCGGCTTGACCTGCATAAACCCCATGAAAGCTCCCGATTTCTTTGGCGGTAAAATCTTCGGCAACAGAACCGCGGAAACCCATTGCAGCTCCCAATGCTTCTGTGACATCCCACAACAAAGGTTGATTCCAGTGTAAATCTGTCTGATAAAAAGATTCTTTTTGTAGCGTATTCACGAAGTCGATGGCGGTCATGTGAGGAAGCTGCTTTGCTAAAACTTGCTTCGTTTCGTCAGGATCATAGCCGGGGTAATCGCGATCGGCGTAAATACTTTTGTCCGGGATAGCCGCATAATATTGATTTGCCTCTTGAAAAATGGTGGATAACGCTTGGATGTGAGTGGCAAATTCAACGATTGTCTCGTCTTTTAATTGTTCAAACTTCCCTGCATCACCTTTGTGATAGTAAATGCCATCTTTGTCTGTTTGTCTGTATAAGCCATAAATCACAGCGCTACGCAAAGTACGAAAGGTATCACGAAGTACAAAATGATCGGCAGTATATTCCTCAAATTCTTCCGAGAATGTTCCGGAAAGAATTTCGTCCGGCTCAAGCTTTGGCATCTTTTGTAATACGCGCCGTTCACTAAGTGAAAGTGCGGGAGATTCGATCCACAAATTCGCAATGAACAAACCATAGATGAGAACGAGAAACACACACAAGGTTCCGATGTAAGATTTCTTGCGTGTACCAATCAAAGCGTTTGAAAGTTTCCTTACTTTCAAACATAAATTCGTTCGTTGCTGCATGAGGGTTCCTCCGGGATGTATTTGCTCTAAAACCGAAAATATAGAAAGGGATTAAAAGAACCGTCAACCAAAAATGCTGTGACTGTCAACAGTATACCGGCGACAACGAGGGGTTCCAGTACGGCTATCACACGTTTGCGGCGAATGTACTCTGCTACTTTTTTCGGGAATGGCGTCGCACCGATCATCGCTACTCCCAGTATCACGATATAACTACGTAGGTAGTAGAGGGATTGCGCTCCAACGATCTTTTCTGTCCCGAATCCAAACAATGCTTTGATAGAAGTCGCAGCTTGTGTGAAAGAAGAAGATTCAAATAGTATCCATCCTATCATAATCAATAGAAGTACATAAATATGACGAAGAACTCTCGGTAACTTGGTTAAAAACACAGGACACAAATATTTTTCCAGTAGTAAAAGCAGTGCAAAATAAAGCTCCCATGCGACAAAATTCCACCGGGCACCATGCCATAATCCTGTCAATGCCCAAACGAAAAGAATATTGCAGATGTGCCGTCCTTTTGGGACATGACTGCCTCCCAGCGGAAAGTAAACATAGTCCCGAAACCAAGAAGACATCGAAATATGCCATCGACGCCAAAATTCTGTAATGCTCTTAGAGATATAGGGATAATTGAAATTCTCTAAAAAAGTAAACCCAAAAATTTGACCCAATCCAATCGCCATATCTGAATAACCTGAAAAATCATAGTAAATTTGTAAAGTAAATGCGATCACACTTAACCACGCAAACAACACACTACTTTCTTGGGTACTGCCGGTAATTCGATAGAGGTCTCCTATTATATTTGCAATCAAGACTTTTTTACCCAAACCTATGACAAAACGACAAATACCGTCAGAAACTGTTGCTGCTGAATGTTCTCGTTTTTGTAAGGAACTTTCCACATCTGCATAGCGAACGATAGGCCCGGCGATTAATTGTGGGAACAATGTCACATAACAGGCGAAGTTCAATATGTTTTTGGATACGCTGACGCGACCGCGATACAAATCAATCACATAGGAGAGGATTTGAAATGTGTAAAAAGAAATCCCGATAGGCATTACAACATCGGATAACGCACCAAAAATCCCCATAGCGGGGATATATTTAAAAAATGCCAAAACCCCCACTCCAATGACAAGACTAAGGATCAGAAAGATTCGCGAACGCCGCTTTGAGCGGAAACGATCCATATAATAAGCCAGTATAAATATGATCACGATTTGCGCGATCATTAGAAGAACATAGATGGGTTCACCCCAAGCATAAAAAAGTAAGCTAAAAAATAAGAGTATCGAATTTTTCAATGGTAGTGTATTTTGGTGCCATATACGCGGTAATAGAGAGAACACAAAATAGAACAGCAACACAATTGGTAGAAAGTAATACAAAAATGGTATGCTCGAAAAAAGCATATTTTGCTCCCGTCTGCGCGCCAACGGCGCGCGTACCAATCAAGGAGTTTGAAAGTTCTCTTACTTTCAAACATGCTCCCGTCTGCGCGCCAACGGCGCGCGTACTAATCAAGGAGTTTGAAAGTTCTCTTACTTTCAAACCTGCTCCCGTCTGCGCGCCAATGGCGCGCGTACCAAACAAGGAGTTTGAAAGTTCTCTTACTTTCAAACCTGCTCCCGTCTGCGCGCCAATGG
>JAISHZ010000193.1 GCA_031262285.1 Lachnospiraceae bacterium
AGTGTGAATGTAGAGTTCAATTTCACAAGAAAGGGTAAAACAGATGGACAAGTACGAATATCATGATCTGAATATGCGTGGCTCAATCGAGCGAGTAATTTACCAAACGATGAATCGCGATGGAGAGCCGAGAGAGAAGTACGCGAATGTATATTTACCGTATGGTTACGACGAAGCGAATGCCGAGCAAAAGTACGATATTCTGTATGTGATGCACGGTGGGGGCGGGAACCAAGATTCTTTTTTGGATTCCACCAAGATCAAGAATATGTTGGATTACTCGATTCACACACAGGCAGCGAAGCCTATGATCGTGGTATTTCCTTCTTATTACACGCAAGCGGTAGAGCGTAAAGGCGGACCGGATGTGAATTTTGAGCGAAACAGCGTGCTGTTTTTCCAGAAAGAATTGGTAAATGACCTGTTACCGGCGGTCGAATCTAAGTACCATACTTATGCGCAAGATGCTACAGTAGAAGCCTTCAAAGCATCCAGAATGCATCGAGGGTTTAGCGGTTTCTCTATGGGTGGCTGTACCACTTGGGATGCTTTTACATACAATTTGGATTACTTCGCGCAGTTTGTACCGCTTAGTGGGGATTGTTGGGCAGTGGAGGTCAAAGGCGGCTTGTCTAAGCCGGTAGAAACCGTGAAGGTTTTACATGATGTAGCACTTGCTTCGGGATATACGACGGAAGAATACTTCATACACGCGGCAACTGGTACCAAAGACATCGCTTATGAACCGCTGACCACACAGGTAAATGAGATGAAGAAGTATCCGGATACCTTTGTATTTGATGAAGATTATGCAAAGGGGAATTTTCATTACCTGCTGGCAGAAAACGAGTATCATTGTTACTGGGCAGTGTATGAGTTTTTGTATCAGTTCTTGCCGTATTTGTTCAAAGTGTAAATAGATTTCTTGGTATAATCCTGATTCAAGGTTGCTTTTCTCAATTACATGATGTATGCTCTATCCGTGAGTGCAGGTTGCACTTATCAATTTCATAGAAAGCGATGATAGAGACAAATAGATTCGTGCCTCCTGTACAGAGAGAAGATGGCGGGTGAAAATCTTTCGGGAAGCGGATTTGTGTAACTCTTGAGTGCGGAAAGAACCTGAGATTGTTGAATAACAACTTCAAACAACTTGGTAGTAGAATCCGACGGTGAGCCAACATCGTAAACAAAAGAAATGAGCGCGCATATTTTATGCGAACTTAGGTGGTACCGCGATTTTGTCGCCCTAAGATGAGAAATCATCTTAGGGCTTTTTTATACCCGTAAAACATGAGAAAGAAGCCCGATAAGACGGATTTATGGAGGGAAACATTATGAACGAATTCGAAAAGCGATACGACGGACAATACATCGAGAAGCAAATGCAGGCGTTTTGGGAAGAAAACCACATCTACGATTTTGCTCCCGATCCGTCGCGTCCTCTCTATTCCATTGACACACCACCGCCAACAGTCAATGGAAAATTGCACATTGGACATATTTTCAGTTACACGCAGGCAGAGATGATTGCCAGATATCGCCGTATGCAAGGTTACAATGTCTTTTACCCTTTTGGGTTCGACGACAATGGGCTTCCCACGGAGCGTTTGGTAGAAAAAGAATTGGGTATAAAAGCAAAAGACTTACCCAGAGCGGATTTTATCGAAAAATGTATTCAAGTAACGCAAAAATATGAGCAGGAATTTGTGGAGTTATGGAAATCGATGGGGTTTTCATGTGTGTGGAATCTGTTGTATTCGACCGGTAGTGCCAATACGCAGCGTCTTTCTCAGCAATCCTTCGTGGAACTTGCTAAGCTCGGTCACGCATATCTCAAGGGATCTCCGGTACTTTGGTGCAGTGAGTGTCAAACATCGATTGCACAAGCAGAGTTAGAGACCAAGGAATTGGACTCTTATTTTCATATGATAGCGTTTCGTGCAGAGGGAGATATTTTGAAAATTGCGACCACACGCCCGGAATTGCTGACTGGGGTAGTATGTGTGTTTGTGAATCCGCAGGATACACGCTACCGAGCGCTTATTGGCAAGACTGCGCAAGTACCGCTGTATGACTTTGCGGTACCGATTCTTGCGGATGAGAAGGTGGCCATGGACAAAGGCACAGGTGCGGTGATGTGCGCGACTTATGGCGACACCACGGATGTAGAATGGGTAGAGTAATATGGAATTCCTTACAAAAGGGTAATTCTGGAGGATGGAACGATCGCTTCGGATGTTTCGTTTATTTCGGGATTATCAGTGAAAGAAGCGCGCAAAGAGATCACTCGTCTACTGGCGGAAAAGGGATTTCTTATTGATTCTGAAAAAATGACGCATATGGTTTCCGTTCATGAACGCTGTGGAACAGAAGTTGAGATCATACCTTCTAAACAATGGACGATTGATGTGCTAAGCAAGCGTGAAGAATTATTACAGTTAGGAGATCAGATAGCATGGAAACCGGCGCATATGAAGAGCCGTTATGTGAGCTGGGTGGAAAATCTCAAATGGGATTGGAGCATTTCCAGACAACGTTTCTTTGGCGTGCCGATTCCTGTATGGTATTGTAAGGCGTGTGGGAAAGCAGTGATAGCCGCTGTGGATCGTTTACCGGTAAATCCGATGGAAACACCGTATCAAGGTACTTGTGAATGCGGCTCTATAGAGTTTATACCGGATAAGGCAGTATTCGATACGTGGGCGACTTCCTCTATTTCGCCGCTGATCAATCTGGACATGGCGAAAAGGTATGGGATTGCCGATGGATTTTTACCAATGTCTATGCGCACGCAAGCGCACGAGATTATTCGTACATGGGCATTTTACACGATCACGAAAAGCCTATATCACACAGGACGGATCCCGTGGAAAGACGCGATGATCTGCGGTTTTGTCCTAGCCAAACCGGGTGAAAAGATCAGCAAATCGAAGGATAACGCGACACTCTCACCTAGTGAATTGATTCAAACTTACACAGCGGACGCGCTTCGTTACTGGGCGGCGAACGCAAGGCTTGGCACAGATACTTTTTTTGACAAAACGGAAATGCAGGATTCGTCCAAGCGATTGATTACCAAGTTATGGAATTCTGCGAAATTCGTGTTTTCGCATTTATCGGGTTTTCCGATGTCACAGATGCTGCAGACGGCATCACCATCACAACCACAGCAGTCGCAACAGTCACAGCAGCGACAATCCCCTCAATCGTCACGACAACAGCAGACATGGTCAACACAACAGACGCAAGAAACGCAGCAAATTCAAACATCGCAGCTAACGAAAACATCACAGTCATCATGCGCCTTACTCCCCATAGATCGTTGGATTATTGAGCGTGCAAATGAAACGGTTTTAGAAGCGTCGAAATGGTTGGATCAATACGAAATCGGTCTGGCACGAAAAGTGGTGGATGAATTCTTCTGGAAAGACTTTT
Source organism: Lachnospiraceae bacterium (assembly GCA_031262285.1). Next base: position 3,439 of record JAISHZ010000193.1, read on the forward strand.
GTGACCACTATATTGAGTTGGTAAAAGAGCGACTATATCAGCCACAGATTCATGGAGTAGAAGAGCGACGGTCGGCACAAACGGCGATCGCATATAGTTTGCATACGATCCTACAACTGTATGCGATCTACATCCCGCATGAAACCGAATACATTTATCAAAAGGGATTTCGCCAACTTGAGGGTGCTGTCTCCATTCACACTACGCAAT
>JAISHZ010000210.1 GCA_031262285.1 Lachnospiraceae bacterium
ATTTACAGAGGAGATTACTGATTTTTATGTCAAAGACGATCCCACCAATGTCATAGAACGCAATTCGGAAATTATCAGATGGATGTATGAACGTGGGATCGCATTGGATGACGGCACGATCGTGCACAACTACCCACATTGCTGGCGTTGCAAACACCCGCTGATTTATAAAGCGATGGACGCTTGGTATTTTAACATTGAAGCCATCAAAGATAAATTACGCCAAGCAAATGAAGACATTCATTGGGTACCGGAACACATCAAATACGGAAGATTCGGGAACTGGTTAGAGGGTGCAAGAGATTGGAATATTTCGCGCAACCGCTATTGGAGTACGCCGATGCCCATATGGGAATGCGATTGTTGCGATCACAGAGTGGTGTTGGGAAGTGCCGCAGAAATTTATGAAAAGAGCGGCATCAAACTAGACAATCTGCATCGTCAATATATGGATACCGTTACTTTCCCCTGTGAGTGCGGCGGTGTCATGCATCGTATCCCGGAAGTACTGGACTGTTGGTTTGAGAGTGGATCTGTACCCTTTGCACAGAAACACTATCCTTTTGAAAACAAAGAATGGTTTGAAACCCATTTTCCCAGTGATTTTATTGTGGAGTATACCGGTCAAATTCGTTGCTGGTTTTATTATCTTCACGTTCTTTCAGTGGCTCTATTTGATAAACCGGCATATAAAAATTGTCTTGTTCATGGAACGGTTCTGGCGAAAGATGGCAAGAAATTGTCCAAATCCTCCAAAAACTATACCGATCCGATGGAATTGATGAAAGGGTACGGAACGGATGCTTTCCGTTTGTATTTGTATCAAACCAATGCGATGTTGGTCGGAGACCTACTTTTTGATGAAACAGGCATCAAAGACGCATTGCAACAGTTTATTTTCCCGCTCTGGAATGCCCATAGTTTCTTTGTATCCTATGCCAATATTGACCATTATCATCCTTCGGAAGTTGTAGAACCTCAAGCGGAGAATCTTCTGGACAGTTGGATTCTCGCAAAATTGTATGACACCGGAAATCGCATCACACAGCAGATGGACGTTTATCAAATTGATCGTTATATGGAACCACTGGCATCTTTATTGGATGCTTTGACGAATTGGTATATCAGACGTTCCAGACGCCGCTTCTGGGAAGAGGGGTTATCAGGAGATAAGAAGAGCGCGTATGATACACTGTATTATGTGTTGGTCAATATATGCAAACTCCTTGCACCCGTTGCACCGATTATTTCCGAGAAACTATACAAGAATCTGACCGGAGAAGTTTCGGTACACCTTGCTGCATGGCCTACTTTGCCTAAGCAATATGATGCACCGGAATTACTGGAGCAAATGGAGCTTGTCCGCGATGTCGTATCCTTGGCACGATCCATCCGTAACAAAAATCAAGTGAAAAACAGGCAGCCGCTTCAGGAACTTCGCATTGCGCTTCCTAAGACAACGCAGCGACAGGTGGTACTTGATTTTTCCGATGTGATTGCAGAAGAGTTGAATGTGAAAGAGGTATCTTTGGTTGACCGCGTGGAGGATATTGCCACCCTCAAATACGCTCCCAATTTTGCTTTCATTCGCGAAAAATATGCCAATCAAACTGGGGAGATCATCAGAGCGATTAAGAGTGGCCAGTTTGAATTGAACGACAACGAAGCGATTCTAACGATGAACGCGCAAAAGAAAAACTTCGACAAAGAGGTAATACTGGTAGAGTACGAACCCAAAGAAGGTTTATTCATCGCCAGTGGAAACGGCATGGTTCTGTCACTGGATCTGTCGATCACACAGGAGTTGATCGATGAAGGACTTGCGCGCGAAATCATTCGGAATATTCAAGATGCACGCAAACAAGTCGGTTATGCGATTATGGACAGGATCGGGATAGAATTTGACGGACAAGTACCTGCCGAGTGGACGACTCATATCTGTAACGAAACACTCGCCACGCTGTGCAGTGTTGAAACACCGGATATCGCCATTTCCGTAACCGGCAACAAAAACGATACCATTTCGATCAAAATCAAACAAATATAATGATACCAGTGTCGAAAGGTCATGTTTTGGCTGCTTGCAGACAAAAACATGACATTGAGACACCAAAAACATGAGAAAGTAGCCCGATAGGGCGGATTTCGAATGTTTTTAGGGTTGTGAGAGCGCGAAGCGCGAAGCAACCCGTGGGTATCGGACTTTTAACACCCAAACCATATAATGTATCATCATCGATTCCTAAGCAAAAAGGATTACGATTCGTATAAATGAATTTAATGACAGAATGTGACGAACGCGGATTCACGCAAGGAAGGGAGCTATCATGAAAACAGCTTTTAGAGCAAAACAGCCATACGCAGATATCTTCTTGCGCTGCGCACAGGAATATGTATGTACGAGTCCGGTTAAACCCGATCGGTTTATCCGTACCATGAGAGAAAACCAAGGTTCCATCGCAGGACCTATGGGTCCCGGTCTGGATGAAGATGGCTTGGAACGCAAGAATCCGGTCATCGTCGCGCTTGGCGACAGTGTGACGGCGGGACACTTTGAGAGCCTCTTTCCGAGTGATCCGGAAGCGATGAAACAATTTGTGCAGAGGATGGAGACGCTTAGACAAGCCGGGAAACCTACGCCGGTCGAGATTACGGATGCCAGAGAAAGCTACATAGAGAAATTTCGCTTAGGCTTAATTGATTTATTTGAGACCACCTCCGTGAGCGTCATCAATGCAGGGATTGCCGGGGATCATTTGATCTCCATGGCAAAAAGAGCCGATCGGGATGTGATCCGCTATCAGCCGGATCTGGTACTGATCAATGGTTCGCTCAATTGGGGCGAGGATAAAGGAACAACAGCCGAGTACAAACAGATATTGATCGATCTTGTTCGAAAGATCAAACAAGAAACCCAAGCCGATATTATTCTATTGACGCCTAACGGAGATTTACCGTTAGACGGACCGTTTTTTCAAAAAATGGGTATCCCGGTTCGTATTCCCACCACACCGGAGAGGGTCGCTGCGATCCGCGAAATCGCCACAGAGGAACAGGTTTGCCTAGCGGATGTATATGCGGTATGGGAAATGGCAAGAGAGCAGGGTTGCCCTTGGAAGGAGATCTTATCGAATGGGTTCAATCACCCGGGCGTAGAAGGACATGAGGTGTACGCAACAGTACTAATGAAGCTGTTCCAATAAAGCTCTTCCAATAATAGCAAAAGCAATTGCTTTCAATCTTTTCATTTGCTATACTTTGCGACAAAAGACAAGTAATCATTTGACGCAGGGATGTATTGTGAAAGCATAGCCGTCACCCGGCAGATGGGAGTCAAGTGAAGTTACCCGGTTCGAGCACATTGATGCAAATTTACGGTGAAACAGACAGTTCCACCAAACGATACGAAAATATAGCACGCAAATACCACGCGACATTTCATAGTAGTGAAATGTCCTTTTTCAGTGCTCCCGGACGTACAGAATTAATCGGCAATCATGTCGATCACAATGGGGGAAAAGTCTTAGCCGCCAGTATTCATATGGATACAATTTGTGCGGCAGCTCCAAACCAAACGGATTTGATACACATCGTGAGTGAAGGGTACCGCAACGAAATCACGATTCGCATATCGGAATTGTCCGGTATTCCCAAAGAGTGCGGCACGATTTCTTTGGTCGCAGGCGTATTGATCGGTGCGAAACAGTTTGGATTTTGTATAGGCGGGTTCAATGCATATGTGTCGTCTACTGTTATTTCAGCAGCAGGGGTGAGTTCCTCCGCATCTTTTGAAATGTTGCTTTGCACGATTATCAATCATTTCTTTAATCAACACCAAATGAATGTAATCGATTGTGCCCAAATAGGACAGTTCGCCGAGAACCATTTTTGGAAGAAAGCATCCGGACTTTTAGATCAGATGGCGTGTGCAGTCGGCGGGTGCATATTGCTTGATTTCTCCAAAGACATCACTTATCAGAGGCTAGACTTTTCTTTTGAGGAATACGGATACAAACTATATATTGTAGACACAGGAAAGGGACATAGCGACCTGTCGCGTGAATATTCACAGATCCCGAAAGAAATGGAGCAGGTCGCAAAGATATTGGGTGTATCACAGTTGGGATCTAGTCGCATGGAGGACTTACTTGCACATTGGAACGCGGCACAAAAGAAACTGTTCAATGACCGAGCACTTTTGCGAGCGCTTCATTTTTATGAAGAAAACGATCGGGTCGTTGCCGCAGCAAGCGCGATTTCACGAGGCGACTACAAGAAAGTGGTTTCCCTCTTACAAGAATCAGGGGATTCCTCATGGAAATTACTGCAAAACTGTTATATGGCACAAGATCCCACCCAACAGCAGATTCCGCATACGCTTGCATTGACACAACTTTTCTTGCGTAGGATCGGCGATGGGTGCGTCAGAGTACATGGCGGCGGTTTTGCGGGAGTGATACTAAGTGTGATCCCACGAAAAGAAGCGGATCAATACGTTTCTTTTCTATCCGAGTTTATCGATCTGAGTCAAATCCATCCGATACAGATTCGCCAATACGGAGCAATAGCCCTTCCTATGCATGAAAAATAACAATGTTCATGGACTATATTCCGTAAGTTTGAAAGTGTGCAAAGAACCGATTTCGAAAGTTTATTTGTGAATGGGATTTCAGAAAGGAGAACTCTATGAATCACAGCAAAACGAAGTGGATGAAAACCACTCGCTTGATTTTACGTAGGATTGAGACAGCAGACGCAGACATGATGTTTCGTAACTGGGCAAGTGATCCCGAGGTTACCAAATACCTTACATGGCCTACACATACGGATCTGAACGTGACGCGCAAAGTGATCGCACAATGGGTGAAATGCTATGAGCAACCGGATTTTTATCAATGGGGTATCGTTGAAAAAGAATCGGGGGAGTTGATCGGTACGATCAGTGTGGTGAAAATAGAGGAATCGACGAACACGGTGCAGATGGGGTATTGTATCGGACGCGCATGGTGGCATCAGGGGTATGTGGCGGAAGCGATGAAAGAATTACTGCGGTTCTTTTTCACGGAAGTAGGGGTCTTGCGTGTCGAAGCGCGTTATGATCCGCGTAATCCCAATAGTGGCAAAGTTATGATCAAATGCGGAATGCAAAAAGAAGGTCTTCTGCGACAAGCTGACAGAAACAATCAAGGAATCTGCGATGTCATTATGTGTTCGATACTCAAAGCTGAATGGGAGCAACCACAAGAAGAAGCGTTGGCGTATCGGATCGAATATGTAGATTCCCTTGCCAAGCTTCGAAAAGCGTATGATTTTTCAGCACAACTATTCGGAGAAGCGTTCACAAAGGAAGAATCTCATACATATACTCTTTGGGAAGAGCGTTTATTAGAAAAGTC
>JAISHZ010000270.1 GCA_031262285.1 Lachnospiraceae bacterium
GAAAACGCCCGATGCACTTTACGCTTCCGCAATTGATCGCTTACAGCCTTTCATGAATAATATTAAGACACATGGACATACATGGGTACAGCACGGCGTGACGGCGGATCAAGTTTATAAACGGATGGCACCAGTCCGCGACGCATTGCCGGAGTTGTGGAACTTTGTGGATGATGCGATCAAAGATGCGCTTGATATGGGGTATATCAAATAAATCTCACCGAAAATGCCGCGGAGTTCGGTTTTGAAGGAATCGTAACGTTTATAGGCGGTATTGCATGATAATTTATTTCATCATTGCAATTCGCACGGAAATATCGTTAAATAAAGTGGTTCACGAAAGCGGATCTATCAATTACATTAGGAAGGAAAAACGATGAGTGAAATCATGATTAAACCATTAACACCGGATATGGCGGAAGATTACGCACACTTTTTTGACGTAACCCCGCATGATGACGGAACAGACAAAGAGGAGCTACCTTGCTATTGCGTCACATGGCGCGGTGATGAGTCCTATGAAGGAAACACAGACCATTGGTTTGCCACACGGGAGCAGCGGCGTGAAAAAGCGATTGGATTTGTCAAATCCGGCGCGTTGCAAGGCTATCTCGCCTATATGGACGAGGAAATCGTCGGCTGGTGCAACGCAAACGCGAACTGTAGGTATTGCCGTGATTATTTGCGTAGTATGTGGAATATTGACGAGTACGACCCCGCTGTAAAGATAAAATCGGTTTTTTGTTTCATGATTGCGCCTCAAGCACAAAAGAAGGGCGTTGCCACGAAGCTACTGCAGCGCGTGTGCGCGGATGCGACGGCAGACGGATTTGATTTTGTCGAAGCTCATGTATATGAAGGAGACAAAGCCGGTCCTTATGATTTCACAGGTCCAATCGCGCTGTATGAAAAATGCGGATTCATAAGATATACCGTGAAAGACCAATATGTGGTCATGCGTAAAATACTTGCCGTCGACCCCTACACCCATTGCCCCACTTTTGAAAGCGAACGCTTCCTGTTGCGTCTGCTAGAACCTTCCGATGCGGAAGATTTGTTCGCTGTCTACACCGACCCTGCGGCACAGGATATACTCAACGAATGCAGCGCATGGAATTGTGATTTTGGGTACGGTCCAAAAGATTTGGCAGCAATGCAGGACTACATCCGCATATGGCTTGATGCATACAAGAATCGCTTTTTTGTACGCATGACGATCCTTGATAAACAAAACCAAAGAATCGTTGGCACGATGGAAGCATTCCGCAGTGCCGGTGACGCTTTCTGCGGCGATAAGATTTGCTTGCGCGTTGATATACATAGCGATTATGAAAATGACAATGCGTTTGATGAATTGCTTTCTCTGATGATCAAGGACGGCATAAAGACTTTCGGTGCAGATGGTATTCTCACACGAGTAACGCCTACAGCTACGAAACGCCTAGATGCCATGGTTAAAAATGGATTTGTGTTATCGGATAAAACTTTGCTTGATTTTCACGGATGGGGAGTTACCTATCGCGACTTCTGGGTAAAAATGGCATGTAATCCTTAGCAATTGAAGTCAAGAATAAAAACCCATTTTCGATTAAGATGGTAACGGGAGGTGAGGAAAGGTGTCAATTGTTATTTGTAATAACAAACTCAAAAACGAATATTTAGCGGCGGTTAAGCAGATGAAAGTATATATTGCGAACCATCTGCAAGAATCCATCACATCAAACGACCTTGCCAAGGCGGCGGGGTATTCGCAGTTCCACGCGGCACGGATATTCAAAGCCGAAACAGGCTTGTCGGCATTTGAATATATCCGACGCGAGCGGCTTAACGCCTCTGCGAAAGCATTGCGCCACGGTAATGCAAGAGTATTTGATATTGCGCTTGATTTCGTTTTTGACAGTCACGAAGGCTTCACTCGTGCTTTTGCAAAGAGCTTCGGTATCCCGCCGAAAAGATACGCCAAAGCAAAAGAAGACGGATGGCTCGTGCCGACTCTGATCCTTGACCGCCACAAAATGAAAATGGAGGAAATCATGATGTCACAAGAGACAGCAGTTATTTTTACCCAAATTTTGGAGCGCCCTGCGCGGAAACTCATTTTGAAGCGCGGAAAGAAAGCAGACGAGTATTTTGAATATGTGGAAGAAACCGGATGTGGAAAGCTGAACAATTCTGAAGCATGGGACATTTTATGCGGTATTAAGGAAGCTTTGTATGAACCGGTCGGTGTATGGTTACCGGATAATATGCACCCCGCGAATACCAGTGTTTATGCCCACGGTGTTGAAGTTGCGGCTGATTACTGCGGTGAAATCCCTGAAGGGTTCGACGTTATCGACTTACCGCCTTGCAAGATGCTGGTGTTCCAAGGGGAACCGTATGATGATGAGCAGTACCAAGCAGCGGTTGGAGCTTGTATGGGACGAATCGAAAAATACAACCCGGAAGTGTATGGCTACAAATACGCGCCGGAGTTGGCTCCGAAAATGCAGCTTGCTCCTATGGGTTGGCGCGGTTACATTGAAATGCACCCGATCGTAAAAGCATAACGACTACTGCAAATACCACAAAGGCACACCGCTCATAAACTTGAGTGATGTGCCTTTATAAAATCCTTTATCGATATCGTTTCTTCGGGATGATCGGTATGTGACTGGATCGTCTTTTCAACCCATATTACATCATGCCATTTCCCGAATTTATAACCGACCTTGTGATAAGTTCCAACATGAGTAAAACCATATTTTTCATGAAACATCCTACTTTTATCATTGGGATTGGTATATCCTGCATACGCGTTGACATATCCGCAATTTCTGAGCATTTCAAATAAACCATCATAAAGCTTTTTTGCAATTCCTGTTCCTTGATATGCTTCGCTTATGTATATAGAGAGGTCAACCGAAAAGCGATATGCATATCTGCTGCCATGCTGGTAAGCATATGCGTAACCGACCACTCGTCCGTTTGTTTCATATACCAAATATGGGTAAATAGCGCTTATGACTTCAATGCGTTTTGTAAATTCATCAAGGGAAGGTACGGTCTGTTCAAAAGAAATTGCTGTGTTTTGGATATATGGTGCGTAAATACCGAGAATTGCTTCGCTGTCAGACAGCTTTACAAGTCTGATTGTGTCTTTCATCACGTAATCTCACTTTCTATGTATATTGCATCTCGCTTTATGGCTATCGTTCTTTGTATAGTGAATTCAAAGAATAAAGGTATAGACGTTTCCATCAGCCACACAAAAAGGCGTTTGCCAGCGTCCGGATAGGGTTATCTTGACGTTATGTTGGTGTGATCCCAGTGAATCTGCTGTATTTGAATGGAATTCCTACCTTTGCCATCCTCTCGCAGAATATTTGCAAATGCTCCTCTTTGATAAACTCTGCCCGTCTTATCCTTCCCTTCAACTGTATATCACACTTCCGAATACTGTTTCTCGCCACTTCTAGCTTACTCCGACCTTGGTACATTAAACTAGGTCCCCCATCTGTATGGTGCAACCACTCACTGTCAAATGCGTTGTTGTGGTCATACAGTGGATGCAGCTTGGTTAAATCGCCTGTCTTGTTACTCATATAGAAACCCCAGTTCTGTCCATGTCTGTCCGAGTTCTCTACTAAATAATCCACAACGTTCATCTGGTGAAAGTCGTTACCGAATCTGGTGTCTCTACTTACCCAGTCGATGAGATCCTTCCCTTCCCTAGTGAACCTAGCGTCAACTTCCTCCGCATGCACGATACCTTGCTTTGCGCTAGACAGACACTTGCATTTGCAGCATACCATTCCCTCATAGATCAATTTCTCGTATTCTAAGTGCCTAACATTGAATTTATCCAGTATGTTTGAGACGGATACCTCTACCAGACTCTCGTAACCATTATCCCTTGTACCGGCTTTGTATAGGTAAATCCCATCTTCCTCTCGCACCCAAGACTTGGCGTAGCTACCCTGCGTTCCGATATCCTGCGGCTCTATCCTACCCTGTATGGTGAAAGAAGCACCTTTCAGTGATATCTGTGTCATAACCTTACTAAGACTCTGATGCTTGAGATCGACAGCACTATACTGTATTGTTTCGCCCTCCCACTTTACCCAGTAATCGTCTTTTAGAGTAAGACCTCTACACTTTAACGATATCCCCGCCTTGGTGGTTTCATCTTGTGCTTGCGAAAAGCCAAATGTATTCAGAATCTTCTTCGCATTTTTCCTATCCAACACGAGCACTCTTCGTGAGAACCACGAGATTAATGCTCCTCTTATTCTGCCGAACTTGGTCATCTCTTGGCGCATGTCGCCACTCGTCATGCTGCAATCAAAGACCACACCTCTCATGCCATATGGCAAAAGATCTTCACGAAAAACTTCGCATATCGATTTCCCCGCTGAGAATCTCATAACCGCTGTGTCCTGTAAACACAGATACATATCCCTCTTCTCTAGTTCGCTGTCGAAATAGTCAATGCTTACCATTCTTCTCTATCCTCTGACCGTTCATATGAGATCAAACGCATCCGAAATACGCTTCCTTATGATTTAGAATCTTTTTATGCGAACCTTAGCACTAAATTTGCCGGAAAAGTCTTGATAACTTGCGGTCATTGTGTATATATCATCATTTTCTAAAACAACAAACGTTTCTAACGCATCAGCATAATCAAATTCTTCAATAAGGTTCCCTTTTGAATCAGTCAATATAAAATCAACAACACCTGCTTTCACTGTTGTTCTTAAAGAAACCATAATTCTAACTCCTGCTTCTCCTTGGAATGAAAAATCAGTACTTGACGTTTTCACTTCCGGAACATTTTTACTCATATTTCCAAGCACTTTCCACTCCGGGCGAAAAACAGAAAACAAAACAGCTATTACCAATACAATCATGATGCCTACAATGAATATTATTTTCTTTTTCATTTATGTTCCCATCTGCGCGATGATGGCGCGCGTATCAATCAAGGCGTTTGAAAGTTCCTTACTTGCAAATTGATAGCCTTTTTCCTCTGTTCAGCGTTTTCCGTGAAAATATCGATCACGGGAATATCGTTGTTCATTACTTTCTCCTTTCGATTATAGGATGTAGCATTCATCATTGCTACATCCTATAAGATAACACATTCATGCAAAAAAAACAACCGTGATATGCCCACACTAAATAGGAAGTTACAATTCACACATTCGCCGATCTACATTTCAAAGGCAATGTATCCCGGACGAACCGCACAGAGCCAAGGGGTATTTGGGGTGTTAGACTCTCTGAACGTATAACACCCCAAATACCCCTTGGCTCTGTGCGGTTCTGCGCATCGATTGGCTATAAACATTGATCGGCGGACGCGTGATTAGTAATGGAAAAACGCAGGACTTGTTCGTTATGGTATGAACTTATTAAGGCAAACTTTTTCTTAGATACTGACCGGTGATAGAGCATTCACTCTTCGCAACCTCTTCCGGTGTTCCGGTCGCCACGACATAACCTCCGCATTTGCCGCCCTCCGGACCCATGTCGATGATATAATCCGCAGATTTGATCACGTCTAAGTTGTGTTCTACCACAATGACAGTATGCCCTTGCTCCACCAACTTTTGAAGTGACAAAAGCAGTATTTCAACATCGGCGCAGTGGAGTCCGGTCGTTGGCTCGTCAAGGATATAAAGGTTGTGATTACCACGCTTGACTTTTCCGAGTTCATACGATAATTTCACACGCTGTGCCTCCCCTCCCGATAAAGTCGGTGCATTCTGTCCCAACGTTAAGTATCCCAATCCCAATTCGCTCATGATACGCAGCTTGTGCATTATTAGTTTTTCATCCGAAAAGAAATCGAGTGCTTCCTCAACTGTCATTTCTAATACATCTGCAATACTTTTTCCTTTATAATGAATATCAAGACCATCTTGTGAAAATCTTCTGCCTTTGCACACGGGACATATGCTCTCGATATCTGCCATGAATTGCAGATTCGTAACGAGAATACCATCTCCGCCGCAGTGTTCACAGCGTACGCCGCCTGGGTGTGTTAAGCTAAAATCTACCGCTTCATAGCCCCTTGCAGTTGCATCCGCTGTCTGAGCGAACAAAGCACGGATGCGATCGTAGATACCGATGTATGTTGCCGGAGTTGATTTACAATTACGTCCGATGGGCGATAGATCAATTGTGATGACATTGTTGACATTTTCATGACCCGAAATAGAATCCACTTCTCCGGGAACGATACGCGTACCACGCTTTATCACTTCCAAGTGTTTCGATACTGTTTCAAAGATCAAGGTAGACTTTCCGGATCCCGACACGCCGGTTACGCACACGAACAATTCAAGCGGGATATCCAAGTTGATATTTTTTAGATTATTTTCTTTCGCGCCTTGTAAAGTGATAAATTTATGACAGGACTTTCGCCTTAC
>JAISHZ010000303.1 GCA_031262285.1 Lachnospiraceae bacterium
TACTTAAGATGGCGTTGACGAATTGTTCGATGATCTGTGATACAGAGGTTTGCGCCATGCTGCGGTGCGCTTGGAAGTAGCCGCGCAAAACACCCAAGATTCCCGAGAAAAAAACGGTGGGCGCGAAGACGCGTAGTACAATAACAGAAGAACCTTGTGCGAAGGCGTCAGCGCCGAAAAAGAGAATGAGGGCACCGATCCCGCCAACGATCGCAGCATAGCACAAAGCGACACGCAGAATGCGCGAGACATTCCGATATTCTTTGGCGGCAAGCTTGGGCGCGATCACTTTGGAAATCGCAGAAGGAATGCTATAAGAAGAAATCAGCAAAATCAAGGTGTAGTAATTGTTTGCAATATAAAAATAGCCCATTCCCTCTTCACCGATGATGGAGTTTAATGGGCTTTTGTATAACAGACCAATGATTCTGCTGATGATGCCGGCCGCCGCCAAAATACCGGCCTGCGCAATCATACTACCCCCGGCAGCGCGTTCCTTATCTGTTTTCATGAAACCTCAAGTCGTTCGTTTACCCAATGAGCCAGTCATACATCTCTTGATATTTTCGGGCGGATACTTCCCAAGAATAATCCATTGCCATAGCGCGATCCACAATCTTATTCCATTCCCTGCGTTTATCATAGTAAATGCTTTGCGCGTAACGAATCGTATGAAGCATTTCATGTGCGTTGAATTGGGCAAAGGAAAACCCGGTACCGCTGCTCTCATGTTCGTTATAAGGGATTACAGTGTCTTTCAATCCTCCGGTTTCGCGTACGATCGGTACCGTACCGTAGCGAAGCGCCATGAGCTGGCTCAAGCCGCAAGGTTCAAACAAGGAAGGCATTAAATATGCGTCGCAGCCGGCATAGATTAGGTGGGAGAGAGGAATGTCTTTTTTAATCGTCACAGACACCTTCCCGTGGTATTTCCAATCAAAATGCCGCAGTGCATTTTCATAAGAATCATCACCGGAACCAAGGACAACCAGCTGAATCTGATCCTGACACATCTCATCCATTACATAATTGATCAAATCCAACCCTTTTTGATTCGTTAGACGAGATACCAACCCAATTAACATGGTCTTCTCATCCTGTGCAAATCCCAACTTTTTTTGCAGTGCCTTTTTGTTTTTGGGTTTTTCCTTGCGGAAATTGGCGGCATCGTAATGAAAGGGAATTTGAGGATCGGTAGCGGGATCGTATTCGCGATAATCAATCCCATTGAGGATTCCGCGCAAGCTACCTTGTCGGGCTCGTAACAACCCATCTAAGCCCTCACCGTAAAAAGGCGTCAGAATCTCTTTGGCGTAGGTTTCGCTCACCGTGGTGATGGCATCCGCATAGACGATGCCGCCCTTTAGTAGATTGGCGTCATGATACGCTTCTAATTTATCCGGGGTGAAATAGTAAGAAGGAAGCCCGGTAATATTCTGCACGGTCAATGTGTCCCATTTACCTTGGAATGCCAGATTGTGGATGGTCAGAACGCTTTTGACACCGCGGTAAAAGTCTGAACCCTGAAAACGTTCCTTGAGATAAACGGGTATAAGTCCGGTTTGCCAATCATGACAATGGATCAGATGCGGACGAAAGTCAAGAACCGGCAATGCACTAAGTATCGCTTTGGAAAAAAAAGAAAACTTCTCGATTTCAAAGCGACCATCGTTTTCTCGGTAAGGAGTAGATCCGCCAAAGTAGTCTTCGTTATCGATAAAATAGTAAGTGACGCCGTCTACCTCGGCTTTGAAAAGACCGACATATGTATTTTTCCAATTAAAGTCCATGTAAAAATTGGACACATAAGTTAGCTGTGGGAGGAATACCGGATCCATACACAGGTATTTGGGGAGAATGACTCTTACATCATAATAGGTCTTATCTAAAGAATAAGGCAAGGAACCAACCACATCAGCAAGTCCACCGGTTTTAATGAACGGAACGCCTTCAGATGAGGCAAAAAGAATGTTTTTCATGCGAAACCTCCATGTCCTGATCCACCCAATCGGACCACTTTCTTATGTTTTGGTGTCAAGGTTTCCGGTTTGCTCCCATTTGCACGCTATGAACACATAAGCTCTCGACACCGGTATTGGCATTATATCAAAAAAAACCGAGTGTGAACAGTTTAGAATGAAGTTTACACCGTACCCATCGCACATCTTTGTCGAAATTCGCAGAGAAATAATCAAAAAGCATGGCTTCATTTTGACAAAATCAGAGCAAGCACACCTTTATAATCATTCTAAAGGACTTGAGACAACATCGGAAAGGGGTGTGTCGTGTGTACCTAGAGGTTTACATAGATAGCGTACTCCTGCTTCATTTTGGCATGAACCTCGCCGTTTTGACTTTGACAAACAAAACGCTGGGCGGTATGTGCAATCGCTGGAGACTGATGCTTTCGGCCTTTCTGGGAGCACTTTTCTATGTACTCCCGCTCCTGATACCGGGTTCGCCCCGGATCAAAGGAGGGATTTGCTTCATCATCAGCACGTTTTTGATGATCAAGATCACCTTCAGACCGCGGACTCTCAAAGCATATGCAAAAGCATTGCAGTGGATGCTATGTGACACCTTTTTATTAGGCGGTGCTATCGCTTGTATCCTACGCTTGATCCCGGCTTTGCGGATGCAGTCCACGACGATGGTGGTCATTGTAGCGATTGGGGTGTGTATCAGTTGTTGGGTCTTGGATTTACGAGCGAAACGCCAAAGCGTTGAGAATCACTGTAAAGTGACCTTGGTCTGCGAAGGTGAGCGAATATCGGTGGAAGCTTTGATCGATACCGGAAATGGCTTGATGGAGCCAATCAGCCAAAAGCCGGTCAGTGTGATACAAAAAGGCATCTTGGAAAAATTGTGGAAAGGAAACACCCCCACGCTCTATCGGGCGATCCCCTACCACAGTGTCGGGAAAAAGAACGGGATCTTAATGGGCTATCTGATTCCGGAAGTGATTGTAGAACAGGAAGGAATGTCTCGTACATGTAAAAACATCTGTGT
The DNA here is from genome assembly GCA_031262285.1 of Lachnospiraceae bacterium. The sequence continues at coordinate 3,010 of JAISHZ010000303.1, forward strand.
AGGCGTGCGTTTGGATGACACACCGGAGAGTCAGGAAGCGATGATTCTCAATCCGCAGATCTTAAAAACCGAATGAGTCGCGAAGATGTGCGCTCGATACGCGCGAGCAGAGAGGAGTCCTATGATACTAAAAGTGATGCTGCCGGGTAAGATTCAATTTAAAATCATCCGAAAAGAGAATTCCCTGATTCATAAAAATGTCGGTGAAATTCATTATATTGGCGGAACCGAGGTGCTGCCGCCGCCGTTAGAACTAGAACGTGAAAACCAAGTCATTCGCGACTTGGGAACGGAGTATGAAGATGAAGCGAAATCTATTCTCATCGAACATAATCTGCGCTTGGTGGTCTACATAGCAAAAAAATTTGACAACACAGGCGTTGGTGTGGAAGATTTGATTTCCATCGGCACCATCGGTCTGATTAAATCCATCAATACCTTTAATCCGGATAAAAACATCAAACTCGCGACCTATGCGTCTAGGTGTATTGAAAACGAAATCCTCATGTACCTGCGCCGGAATAACAAAACGAGGATGGAAGTCTCGATTGATGAGCCGCTCAACGTAGACTGGGATGGCAACGAACTTCTGCTCTCAGATATCTTGGGAACAGAAGAAGATGTGATTTACCGTGATTTGGAAAATGAAGTGGAGCGTAAGCTTTTGCTTAAAGCGATCGAAAAACTCACAGATCGTGAAAGAACGATCATCAATCTACGCTTTGGCCTTGGCAATAAAGACGGGCAGGAAATGACGCAAAAAGAAGTTGCGGCGCTCCTTGGCATCTCGCAGTCGTATATTTCAAGATTAGAAAAAAAGATAATGAAACAACTCAAAAAAGAAATGAGCAGTAGCTTTTAATTAGAATCGCATTTTGCTTGCAAGAAGGAACTGAAAGTGCTAGAGTAGATTTTAGGTAATTTACAAATGATAAATGGATGAAACAATTTGAGAGTACCTACAAATGAAAGGATGAACCCATGCGAAAAGGAATGCTGATGCTGCTTACGGGCATAATCGCAACCTATCTGCTTGCGTGTTCTGTGTCCGAAAGCGAAGATGTGCTTGCAGTGGCGGATGTTGCAGAAGTTTCTGCCATAGAAACTACCTTAGAATCTACGGGTCACAATCCGGCTGTAATGCCGGATGGAGCCTTTACTGCAGAAGATGAAACGTTGCGAACCACCGCAAGTGACACGGGTGATTCGAAGGACTCATCGTTGATACAGTGGTCATTTGTAACGCACACAAGAGACGACGAAATATCAAAACACTTACGCGAAGAAAAATACGCGACGTTTTTGGTTGACGACTTATCCTATACGGTCGATATTCGTTATCAGGTAAACGAAGGTGCGGTCACGATACAAGAATTGATGATCTCCGGTGAAGGAATCGAAGATTCTTTTTTGATGGAAGATTTCGACGCGGAATTCGAAAAAATGGCGTTACAAGATACCAATGGAGATGGTGCTACAGAAATCCTTTTGATGTTTGATACGCATGGCACCGGGGGGCAAGGAACGCATGAAATTCTGATCGTCAAAAGAGACAAGGAATCTTTGAATGTATCATCTTTCTTGGCGTTGCTTGACCCCGCAGTCTATTCAAAACAGGTACATTTTCAATCTGATCGATCTATGATTCTGACAAATTTTGACGGCAGTACCTTTGCTTCCTACCAACAACTCGGTACGAAATTTGATTTTTTGTATGATACCAACAAACTTTATGAAACCACAGTGTGCGACATTGATGGTTTTTACGATTTTCGCATCATTAACTATGAGGGGGAAGAACATTTACTCCTCTATCAATATGTCTGGGCCTATGAACACAGCATGGGTATCGGCGCTCTTGTTACGATCGTAGATTTTTTAACCATTCCCTATTCCGGTAGCCTCCAACAGTTCGAACCTTACAACGAATATCGAGAGTAAATTATACGTTACATAAAAGGTGCAGTTCTTGACGGCATCTAAGACAAATGGTAAGATAAATCCAATCTTATCTTCGAAGTGATTGAAAAGGGAGATGAGTCGGAGGATAATCGTTCATGGGAGAGGATGGCCCCTACGCCAGTATACTGTTACTGCTATTGATTCTGTTGATCGATCAGTTTTTTTATCGTTTTGCGGCAGCCATTCCACAACTGAACGCAAAAGAACTTTTTCGTAAGACCGTGGAAGAAAACGACAAAAAATCCGGTCGTCTGATGCGAATCACCACGCATCCAACTGACTTTACCAATACCATGCTGTTGGTGGTGACGCTAAATCACCTGGGAGCGGGCATTTTCTTTTTCCCGATTTGGCAAAAAAACATACTCGCGTTTCTTAAATGGGTCAGCGGAGTCGGGCAGACGCCATCCGCGCTCCTATCTGTTCTAAGCGGTATTATCGCGATGCTTCTCTTCCTTTATGTACTGCTGTTGTTCGGTATGATCCTCCCGCAAAAACTGTCTTTGCGCAACCCTGCCAAATTCGCGACTGCTTGGGTGAATGTGGCATACGCCGTGATTCTACTGCTTTGGCCATTTACGAAGGCAGCAAACGCTTTCGCGCAAGGGCTTACCAAACTTTTTGGTGCTAAAAAGACCTCCGATGCAGGTGATGTGACCGATGAGATTATCCATATGGTCAACGAGGGACATGAACAGGGGCTCATTCAAGCGAGCGAAGCGGAGATGATACACAACATTTTCGACTTCGCGGACAAAGAAGCGCAGGACATCATGACCCCTAGGAGTCAGGTGATTGTAGTGGATGGGAAGCAGTCACTCGAAGAAGTGGTGGCGTTTATCCTGGACGAAAGCAA
>JAISHZ010000305.1 GCA_031262285.1 Lachnospiraceae bacterium
CTACGGTGACACCGCACAGGACGGCACGGCTTTTGGCAGTCCGGAGTCCGTTGATGGATTTACCTATTTGACCGAGTTGTTCACGCTCTATGATGTGCCGATCAACATTGACAACTTCTATCAGCATCTGCGAAACGGAGATATGCCGATTGGAGTGGCTGATTACGGAACGTACAATCTGATGACCAACGCTGCGCCGGAATTAAAAGACTCTTGGAAGATCGCGTTGACTCCGGGGATGGAACAGGCAGACGGCAGCATTGACCGTACCGTTTGCGGCTGCGCAGAAAGCAGCGTCATCTTCAAATCCACCTCAGAAAGAGAGCAAATGGCGTGGGAGTTTGTGAAATGGTGGTCAAGTACGCAGGTGCAAGCGCAATATGGACAGAATATGCAAATGCTCTATGGTTCGGACTATATGTGGTCTACCGCGAATATTGATGCGTTTATGGAATTGCCTTGGGATTCGGAAGACAAATTGATCATCGCAGAGCAAATGACACATGTCGTAGACATCGCCAGAGTGCCGGGTACTTACTTATTAGAAAGAGAGATGAGTAACGCTTTCAATGACATCGTCGTCAATGGCGATACCGCACAAACGAGAATCGATGAAGCAGTGAAAATCATCAATCGAGAAATCGATCGCAAATTGGAGGAATTCCTCTACATTGACAATGAAGGTAACACAATACAACCATACAATGTACCAAGTATAGAATCTGTTAGAAAATTACTGGGAAGGGAGTGAGAATATGTCTGCGAAAAGAAACAAGATCAGTCGGCGTAGCAATAATAAAAACGGATATTTGTTTGTTGGACCATACGCTTTGGTATTTATCGTTTTTATCCTTGTGCCGGTGCTGATGGCCATCCTACTCTCGTTTACCAATTTTAATGCGATTCAATTTCCGAAATGGGTGGGGTTTCTCAATTACATCACCGTGCTGACCAACGACGAAGTCTTTATGCAAAATGTATTGCCCAACACCGTGGTATATTCCTTGGTGGTCGGGGTCGGCGGGTATCTCCTTTCCTTCGTGTTGGCGTGGGCACTTTGTAACCTCACGAAATGGTTTCGAACCATCTTCGCTTTGATTTTGTACGCGCCGAGTATGATGGCAGGCGTGGCGATGACGGTCGTATGGAGAGTGATCTTCTCAGGAGACCAAATGGGTATCCTCAATAGCTTTCTGATGAGTATCGGTGCCATCAATGAACCGATTATCTGGCTGATCAATGAAAATTACTTGATGCCGATCATCATCATCATCGGTTTGTGGTCGAGTATGGGAATCGGCTTCCTCTCCATGATCGCGGGGATCATGAATACCGATGAAAGCCTCTATGAGGCGGGCGCGATCGACGGCGTGAAGAATCGGTTTCAAGAGATGATCTACATTACGGTACCAAGTATGAAGCCGCAAATGCTCTTTGCAGCCGTTATGGCGATCGTCAACGCGTTCCAAGCCGGTATCATGTATGTACTCCTCACCGGCAATCCTTCCCCGAACTACGCTTCCCAGCTGATCGTAAACCACATCGAGGACTATGGCTTCTTGCGATATGAGATGGGTTACGCGGCAGCGGTCTCCGTAGTGCTTCTGCTGATTGTTCAAATCTTCTCCAAACTTGCCAATCGGCTGTTTGGTGAAAAAGATAATTGATATAGAAGGGAGATCAAGAAGATGGCATATAAAGGACACCGCATCAATCCAACCAAATTTGAAAAAAGCCAAATTAAGATCATCTGCGCTGTACTACCGCTTGTGATTTTTACGGCACTACCCATTGTCTTTATCGTAAATCACGCATTTAAGCCCATAGATGAGCTCTTCGCGTTTCCGCCAAACTTTTTCGTGCGCAATCCAACGATGGACAATTTTGATTTGCTGATGAAAATCACGCAAAACGCAGGCATCCCAATGAGCCGTTACGTCTTTAATAGTTTGATCGTGACGGTGGCGACCATCTTTTTATCCTTGTTGTTTACGACGTGTGCGGCATTTGCGCTTTCCAAGATTCGGTTTCGTGCCAAAAATACGTTGATGACCATCAACCAAGCGGCAATTATGTTCGTGGCGACTGCTGTCTTGATTCCGCGTTACTTAATCATCGCCATGGGCGGTATGATCGATACCTATTGGGGGCATATCTTACCGTTAGTCGCGATGCCGGTTGCGCTCTTCCTCGTGAAGCAGTTCACGGATCAAGTTCCGGATTCTTTGATGGAAGCGGCTTACATAGACGGCGCAACAGACTTTCAAGTCTATCGCAAAATCATCCTTCCTATGATCAAGCCTGCAATTGCGACCGCCGCTATCCTCGTATTCCAATCGGTTTGGAACAACTTGGAAACCTCCAATTATTTTATGAACGACGACAGTATGAAAACGCTGACCTTTTACATGAACTCTTTTGCAGGAGAAAACACAGGTGCAGCGGGGCAAGGTGTCGCGGCAGCGTCAGCGCTTTTGATGTTCATCCCCAACATTGTCCTATTTATCATCTTACAAAAAAATGTCATGAACACGATGGCGCACTCCGGGATCAAGTAAGGAAGGAAACCTGATGAAAGGAAATCGTATGGAAGGAAAGAAAAGGAGACGGGTCAAACAGATCATGGCTTTCTTGCTCGCCGGGTTTCTGATCAGTACGATCAATGTAACTGCTTTTGCGCAGCAAGCACCCTATAAAACCTTATATCTGGACGGGTATAAGTCGAACTTGTTTGAAACACAGACAGCATATCTTCCGCATGTGACCATTACGCGTTTTGGCGAGGAGGCTTTTAACGGACCTTCGGATATGTTTGTCACAGACGACGGCGAAATCTATATCGCGGATACGGGAAATGCTCGTATTATCGTGGGCGACGTGGATGGCAATTTGATCAAAATCATCGGCGTAGGAACCTTGGTGACACCCAAAGGAGTCTTTGTCACCAAGAACAAACACATCTATGTAGCAGACCGAGATGCGAAGGCGGTTTTTGAATTTGACGAACAAGGGAATCTGTTAAATACATACAACAAGCCGACGAATCCACTGTATGGAGAGAGTTTGGACTTCCTCCCGATCAAGATCGTGGTGAATGATGCGGGTATCCTATTCGTCGTGTGTGAGTCCAATACGAATGGTATCGTGGAAATCTCACCGTCCGAAGGAGGGGTTTTTCTAGGATATTTTGGTACCAACTATGCCAAAGCTTCCTTGCAGACCATCATCTATCGGGCGATTCTCACAGATGAGCAGCGAGCGAAAATGGTCAGCAATATCCCCTCTACACCGGATAATCTATGTCTGGACGATCAAGGACTCATCTATACCGTGACCAGAGGCGAGCAGGTAGAGACCCTCAAACGCCTTAGTATCGCCGGTAAGAATGTGATCGAACCGGATACCTACGACGCGATTCCGGTGGCGGTAGCGGCGGGAAACCACGAAAATGTCTTTATGGCATCCCAAAAAGGATTTGTCTATGAATTTAACAGCGAAGGTGAATTGCTCTTTATCTTTGGTGCGGCGGATGATGGTACCCAACGTGTGGGACTTTCAACGGTCGTCAGCGCGATTAGCGTAGACAGTTTTGACCGTATTTATCTGTTGGATTCCGATAAGGCGCAGATTCAGACATTCCGACCGACGGAATTTACAAATTTACTGCATGAAGCGTTGAATCTATATGCAAATGGTCGCTACAGCGAGAGCAAAGAGCCGTTGAGCCAAGTGTTGGAGATCAACAGTATGTTTGACTATGCCAACAAAGCGATGGGACGTGCATATTACCAAGAAGAAAACTACGAAATGGCACGTCACTACGCCAAATTGGCAAAAGACTATGAAGGGTACTCGGATGCCACTTGGGAAATTCGTAATTTAGCTTTGAAGAAGTACTTGGTTCCTGTGATTTGGGTTTTACTTGCCTTCTTCGTGTTGAGCAAGGTTATCAAAATACTGGATCAAAAGAAGCAACTATTGGCACCTCTTCGAAATACCCAACAAGAGCTGTCCAAGAATAAATATTGGAATCAATTGAGATTCCCATGGCACTTTATGCGCCACCCAATTGATGGTTCCTACGGAATCGCGAGAGAAGGAAGGGCTAGTTTGGCAATTGCCAATCTTTTGATCGTCGTTTTTGCGGTGGAGTTTATCTTGAGCAAATACCTAAGCGGCTTTTTGCAGAAGACAGTCATGGAAGGAAGATATGAGATTTTCAATGATGTACTCATGATCGCAGTGGTCGTGATCGCGTTGACAACATGCCATTATCTGGTGTGCGCGATCAACGATGGGGAAGGAACGATGAAGAAGATCTATTGTTCTTTTGCATATTGCTTGACCCCCTATATTACGATTATTCCGGCGATTTTTGTTCTTTCACATGTATTGACGCTCAACGAGCAATTCCTATTCTCCGTCGGATATTTTGCGATCTATGCATGGACAGCGGCAATCTTTGTATTGGCAGTCAAAGAAGTGAACAACTACACGGTTAAGGAAACCATCAAGGTTCTGTGTTTGACAGTTTTCACCATTTTGATCATGGCACTATTAATCTTTATTATTTATGTATTGTGGGCTCAAGTCTTTGAGTTTATCAGCGCAATCATCGGAGAGGTGGTGTATCGACTTGGCTATTAAGAAAAGAAAAACCAAATGGGCACGCTTCGTTGCCATATACCTTGTTACCGCGCTGTTCCTACTATCCTTTGCACCAAGCGTAATGGCAGAGACGCAAAGCGAGGATCCGACACTAACGTCATTTCACGCAAACAGTGAAAATGATGACATTTCCTCTGACTACGAGAAAGTCACGGAAAATGAGGACTTCGAACTTTACTTGGCCAAACCGAATCTGTCGATCTTGATCAAAGACAAAGCGTCGGGATCTATCTTGCGTTCCACCTTGGATCCGGCGGACGACGATGGTCAAAACAACGACCAATGGATGGGGTATATGCAGTCCGGTATCGTGTTGACGGCGATCAAAGGAACGACAGATACCTACCAAGTGGATTTGAATACTTGTAAAAATCAGATCCAATACACCTATCAAGAAGACGGATTCAGCGCCAAGATTACGTTTGAAGAGTATGGATTCGGTCTGACGGTGGATGTCGCCTTAGAGGGGCGCGACTTGGTGGTGCGAGTTGCGGACGACTCTATCACGGAGACGATACCGAATACCTACATTGGGATGATTTCCCTGTTTCCCTTTCTGGGCTATACCTATTTAGACGCTGAGGAAGGATATCTGTTTATTCCGGACGGAAACGGCGCGTTGATTCATTTGAATGACAAACATGGGCGATTCAGCTCCGGTTTTTCTCAGATGATCTACGGCAATGACGCGGGTTTCACAGAATCTACCACGGATACCTTCTTGATGGACGACATCAAAATGAATGTCAATGCGCAGAAGGTGCTGATGCCGGTATTTGGGATGATGCACACTGCCGATCAATTGGGGTATCTGGCGATCGTGGAAGAAGGCGAGAAACGCGCTACCATCGAGGCGCAGCCAAACGGTGTCATGGTAGATTACAACCGCTGCTATACCAGATTCTTACTGCGTCGCACATATGTGCAACCGTTAAACAATTCCAATTCCGGTACGATCACCAACGTGGAAACAGACCGCACGCACAGTGATCTGGCAGTGCGCTACCGTCTCCTTTCCGGAGAAAATGCCGATTATGCCGGAATGGCCAATTCTTACAGAGACTATCTTCTTTCCGATGGACTCCTTACGGCTAAGGACACTTCGTACCGAACCAGAGTGGATTTCTTGGGAAGCGACCGGGAACAATTCCTTGTCTTTACCAGATCTGTGCCGATGACGACGACAGACGATATTCGCGAAATGTATACGTATTTTCAATCCATGGGCGTAGAAACGCTTCTTTCCGTATACAAAGGCTGGCAGAAGGGCGGAATCTTTGATTTACCGATTACCTCTTACCGAGCGGATTCGAATATCGGAGGAACGAGTGATCTGACGAAATTGATCAAAGAGTCGTCAGAGAATGGATATGAACTATATTTATACAACGATGCCCTACAGGCAAATCCCGATACGAGTAATACGACTTTCAATATCGTCAAACGTGTCAACAAGAGACGACTGACCATACAGACATATGGACAAGTATATGATGAATTTCATTATCTGCTTCCGAGCAGGACTGCTGCGAATCTGGATAAGTTTGTCAAAAGTTATACCAAAAGAGGGGTAGACAATCTCGCATTATCCAATATCACGGATCATTTGTTTGCATGGTCCTATAGCGGCGACTTATTCAATCGTTATGACGCAGCGCAGAGTTACTTGGACACTGTGACGAAAGTAGCAGAGCAGACGGATTTGATCATGGAGACGCCTTTCTTGTATCTGTGGGAACAGACGGATGCTTTCTTGGATACGCCGATCGCATCCTCGGATTATATGTATGTGGACGCGGAAGTTCCTTTCCTGTCGATGGTGTTAAAAGGGACGATTCCATTGTATTCGGATTACATCAATTTTCAAGCAAATCAGCATGAATATCGCTTGCAAATGATCGAAACGGGAGTGTATCCTTCCTTCTATCTGACTAAGGAAGATTCATCAGATTTGATTTATACCAATTCTTCGGATCTGTATAGTACCTTGTATACCGTTTACCAAGATGAAGTCGTGGCGTATGATCAAGAATTTCGCGAGTTGGCGCAGTTGACGCAAGACGCGTATATGATCGACCACGAGACTGTAGCGACAGGCGTGAACGCAGTCACTTATGACAATGGTGTCAAGATCTATATCAATTACAACGAAAGTGCGGTAACCGTTGATGGCATGGAAATTGCCGCAATGTCCTATAAGGTAGGTGAAGCCCATGAGTAAAGGTAAAGTGAAGAAAGACACACCCAAGATCAAAGCCGGGCGACTGGCTAGGAGAGAGGCGATTGCCGGGTTATTGTTCGTCAGCCCATGGATCGCCGGTGCCATCATATTCTTGTTTTATACGATGGGTACCTCGTTTTACTACGCACTCAACAACATCCGCATTACCCCAAGGGGGAAAAGTTTTACCTTCTTGGGAACGGGAAATTTTACGCAGATCTTACTCTCCGACGCAGATTTCCCGACGCAATTGATTGATTATGTCGTATCCACCTTGATCTCTGTCCCTGTGATCGTGGTCTTTGCGCTGATCATCGCCATGCTGCTAAACGGTAAGATCCGGATGAGAGGGTTCTTTCGATTGATCTTCTTCCTCCCTGTGATCGTCGTGAGCGGTCCCGTGATGGGGATGCTCTCCGAGCAGGGTGCGGCGACGATCTCTACGATAGATACACAAGCGATCGTGCGTGCGATGGAAGGGGTGTTGCCCTCCTATATTTCGGATTCTATCGCACAGCTCTTTGAGAGTATGATTACGATTTTGTGGTATTCGGGCGTACAGATCTTGATCTTCCTCTCTGCCCTCCAAAAAATCGACGCATCGATGTATGAAGCGGCGCAGATCGACGGAGGTTCCGGTTGGGAATGCTTTTGGAAGATTACCCTACCAACCATTAAGCCTATGATTTTGCTCAACGTGGTGTACACTGTGGTATTTATCTCCGGAAATGACCAAAATTCCATCATCACGCTGATTCAAAATTCAATGTTCTCGGGAACATCGGAAAAAGGATATGGGTACGCGTCGGCGATGGCATGGTTGTATTCGTTGGTGGTGGTTTTGATCGTAGTGTTCTTTGCGGTATTGCTGATGACGCGCAAGGATGCTTATCAAAAGCAAGTCAAAAGAGTGAAAAGAGCGATGAAGAAAGAAGTACGCTCCGTACGAAAAATAGAAAGGAGGGGAAACCACAATGTCAAGAAACTTGAAAAAGCACGCAAAAAGCGCAAATATGCAACCTATGACGGCTCAGACGAACTTTAAGAAACTTCCCGGTCACGGT
>JAISHZ010000357.1 GCA_031262285.1 Lachnospiraceae bacterium
CATTCCCAAGATCACTCCTGCATGTTGCACCGATTTGTCTTCATAGTATAGTTTGGCACCCACTGCTCCGACATCTGTTCGCTGCACATACATGAGCATTTCTTCTATCCAATTCGGCGTAATGACTTCCGTATCATTGTTTAAGAATAACAACACTTCCCCTGATGAATGCTCCACACCCCATTGATTAATAGCGGAAAAATGAAATGCTCCTTTGTATGTAACAATTGTTATTTTATTTGATGATCTATTCTGCTCTTCACGATCTTGATTGGATTGTCTCTCTTGGGAGGGATCATATGGCGTACCCAAGAGTTGGGTATAATAAGCAAAAATATCGGGTTGCTGCTGCTCTTTCGTTGCGTCACAGCTGTTATTTTCGATAATAACAATTTCAAAATTTCGATACGTCGATTTTTCCAAAATGGATGTAATACATCTATGCAAATCTGTTTCATGATCCTTGTTTGCGATGATGATGGATACATAGGGGTGATCCGTCAACGCATATTGTATCCGAAAGATGGTTTCAAATGCTCTGGTACTCGTGATGACAAAATTGGTAAATCCGTGTTGGGTAAGGTGTTGTGCAACGGCGGCTCTGGCGGATTCAATCGCATATGTTTTGGCTTCTATACCCGAAGCCACACTGCCTGCGTGACTTCTCCAATAGTATAGAACCTTGGGAACATGTACGATACTCTTTGCACGATCGGTCAATCTTAAAATCATATCATGGTCTTGACTACCGTCAAATCGACTGCGAAAAACTTCATCCCCTTCCAGTAAGTTACGCGCAAACACCGAAAAATGACAGATGTAATTGTTGGCACGCAAATTGTCCGGTGCATAATCCGGTTTAAAATGAAGTGTCTGCATACGATCAATCTTACCGTTTTTGAAGGTTAATTCGTCGCAGTAGAGATAATCTGCACCTTGATTGGTTATCGCTTTCGCATATTCGTATAATGCGCAAGGATGCAATATATCATCATGATCCAGTAGTCCAATAAATTCCCCTCGTGCCATTTTGAAGCACTCGTTGGTATTGCCGGAGATTCCTTGGTTTTGCGCAAGTGCAAGATACCGTATTTTCCCCCCGGACTTTGCGGCTATTTCTTTGCAGATGTCGCCTACATATGCGTGTTGCTCATCTGACCCGTCTGCCAAACACAATTCCCAATTTTCATATGTTTGATTTCTGACAGAATCAATCATTTGCGTCAAAAATAATTTAGGCGTATTGTATACCGGTGTTAAAATACTAAACAACACCGGGCGTTCAAATATCGTATTCCTTTGCCATTGCACTTCTTGTTCACTGGGAAAGGAAGCTGTGCCATACCGCTTTCTGATCTGCTTTTCTTTCTGTTTCGAAACGATTTTTTTGGCGATTTGTTTGGGATTTCCACTTCCTACTATTTTGTTTTTCAGATGAATGGTATGAAAAAATAACAGTCGTAGCGGTTTGCTCGCCTTCCAGATTGGATTGTTTTTGATTCGATGAAGTTTGCGTTCTAAGGATGCCTTTTCTTCTGTCAAAGTAGCAATCGTTTGATCCGCTTGCGCTATACGAGAAGACAATTCCTCATTATGACGTAAGACTTTCTCATATGCTACTTGTATCTCCTTTTGTGTCATGATGACTCCTTTTTGTGATCTGCCAATTCTTTCGCCATATTTTCTGTAAGCAGAGCTATTTTGAGTTCCCCGCGCAAATGGTTTTCTTTTTTGTGAGGGAGCCTTTCCACACGAATGTTGATATTGGGATCTGTAGTGGGGAAGACAAGTAACTCACTACTTTTGACACTGCCGTTGACAACGACGATCCGTTTACGCAAAAGAGAAAGCGAATGATCGTTCCATGTCAGAGAACGAACTTTTACCAAACAAGAATCCATACAAGGATCCACACGAATCGCTTTCACTAGATCGCTCACTGTGATGTCAAAGACAACGGTATCTTCATCCGTATATGCTTGCGTGATAAAGTAGGATGTTTCTTCTTGGTAACCTGCCCCGGTGTCTTCATATATCTGTACTCGTTTCACATGAGTGGGATCTGCATGAGTTTCAAACCAAGGGATCGGTTGAATCAATTGTTTCCCCATCTTATTGCGTAATTGAGACATGGAACTTCGATTGCCGGTCACATATTGTTGAAATTCCACTTCCATTTCATCGTAACGCTGTGCTTCTTCCTCTGAGACAGACAACTCTTTCTGAATCTGATCCATCCCTAGGATCGCTCTCTTTGGATCTTCTACTATAAAATTTGCAATCGCACGATATGCCTGCTCCTTAATCGGAATTGCTTTTGCAAATGTCCATTCATAATCTATTAGTGTCCAACGATTCCCTTTGACCATAATGTTCGCAAAAATCGTATCATAATCCGCTACAGGATATTCTTCTTTGTATCCAACTCTTTTCACAAATTCATGAAACAACTCATAAAATGCTTTTCGATCTCCACGCTCCAGATGTTGATCCATCAATTTTGACAAAGGAACTCCCTCTTCAAACACAAGAGCTGCACACAATCGGTTCTCTTTTTCCACCAGTGTACAAGGATTGATTTCAAGTCCTCCACCATCATAGCGATCTTTGAGACTTCGGTACGCTGTATCGATTCTTTTGATGTGTTCCGTTGCCTGTTGTGTTAAAGGAATCTTGTACACTCCTGTTCCTTCTACCATATCTCGTTCAATTTGAGTACGAATCGCGTATTCAGGTGCGCGATCATTGGAATACTTCACATACTTAGCCGGGAAATCTTCCCCCAATACGACGAGAAAGGAATTGGCAAAGATAGAATAGAGTCGTTCTTCTAAGATACCATCAAAAGCATTCTTCTCATCAAACAAAATCATTCTATCTCTGTCAAAATTACGGATGTTATTTGTAAGTTCTCCCTTGGATGGTAGATAGAGTTCCGAGTAAATTGCTGTCGGAAAGATATGATCCGGATAAGGATAATAGAACTTTGCTTTCAGATAGCCTGCTTGATAGAAGATTTCCTCTAAACCTGCTCTGCCAAAAGTACGCGCACTGTCCGCTTGACCGACGTAATTTTCAATGCCTGCAAAATAGGCACCGCTGTGATCTTCTCGACAACCCGCGAAATATTTTAACCCATATTTATTCGCTGTGGCAAGTAGGATTCTACCTTGTTTGGCGAGATGCCGTCTGAGTACCACCAATGAGTCTGCGAAAGGTCTTTTGCCACCAATAATGTCCTGAGCAAAAGCAAACATATCTGTCAAAATAATATAATCATATGTTTCCGAAAGTGTAGGTTCTATTTCTTTCCAGTCACCCACCATAATGGTCAAATGTTCACTATCTTGATGCCTTAACGCGTTCACTTTGGATTGCTGCCAAGAAGCCTCCACACAATCCACTATTCCTGCTTTTTGGGTGAGAACACCTGTTATTGCTCCGCACTGACTCCCGATTTCCAAAACTCTGTCTGTCTTGCGAAAAGGGATCCATTCAATCAAATTTTCTCGCATAGGAGATAAGTGATACAAAATCTCCCACTTCTTACGTTCTTCGATCACACGCGGATATTCACTCTGCGGATGGTTTTGGACAATCGTAAAGATTTCGCCTAACCATGGCGGACAATCTGTTTGTCCCTGTACGTCCGGCTTGGCACGTAAGACTACTTTTCCGATCATTTGGATGTTATCATCCGTTATTTTTTTGTCTTCTTCCACCTGCTTTGTTTCCATCTAGCACTCCTTGTGTAGGGTACGTCGAATAACAGTTGTGATTTGCTCGATTCTCTTTGTCTACGATGAGAGTTCCACGACGACTGCGCTTGTTTCCGGATCAAAATACCCGACCGTATCTTTATCAGAAATAACTTGTACGCTATAAAAATCATACAATCGATGATACACTTCAAACGTATCTTTTCGATAACCGGTTACCCCTAAGGAAAGCAAATATTCTCCGCCTTGTAGCCGCATTTTTTGGGTAAAGGTGATTTCTTTACACGATCCCTCTTTCCCTTCTTCCAGATACGCTTTTTCAAACATGGTATTGGTTCCTGTCACTTCAATGCCAAGCGGTGTTTTGAAAGAGTACGCAAAAATAGGAGCAGGCAATGTTTCAAAAAATTGTACCTTCATAACAATGCGAAATTCACTTCCTTTGATCACCGCATGAGTCGGTACCCCTCGGTCGTCCAAAATAACAGCGTCGATGATCTTGGCTTGTAGCGTACCATATTCCAACATTTTCGTATGATCGGATTGATTGACGCTAGTACCTGTCTCGGTGCCGGTTATTGCATTGAACCTATCCTCAATATCGGCACTTTCCGACAAAGCATTTCCTTCCGGATCCGTGTGCTTTGTCTCATATTGCCCGACCAACACACGTTTATACGCGTCAATCATTTCTTTGGCAGTTCCATGCCCTAGCAATTTCCCTTTGTTGAGCAAGAAAACTCTGTCGCAGTACTTACTGATGCTACTTAGGTCATGGCTGACGAAAACAATTGTTTTACCCAATTTTTTAAATTCATCGAATTTGTGATAGCATTTCGCTTGAAAGAAAACATCCCCCACTGACAACGCTTCATCTACGATTAAAATCTCGGGATCAATATTGATTGCCACCGCAAAAGCGAGTCTGACAAACATCCCGCTCGAATATGTTTTCACCGGTTGATAAATATACTCTCCGATGTCCGCAAAATCCAGAATATCGGGTAGCTTGGATTTAATCTCTTGATCTGAAAACCCCATGGTCGTCCCATTTAAATAGATATTTTCCATACCGCTGTATTCCATATTGAATCCGGCACCCAATTCCAGAAGCGCAGATATGCGCCCTTCTACAGACACCTCTCCTGCACTCTGATTAAGAACGCCTGTTATTATTTTGAGCAAAGTTGACTTTCCGGATCCGTTGGTGCCGATAATCCCTACCGTCTCTCCTTTTTGAATCGTAAGGTTCACATCCCGCAACGCGAAATGTACTCGATGTAGACCTTTGCGAATCCCAAATGCTTCTTTGAGTCGATCAGAAGGTTTGTCATAGAGCTTGTATGCTTTATCTAATTTTTGTACACGAATCGCAAGTTTTTGAACTTCTTGCTTTCCTTCTGCTTTTTGATCCAATCGTTGTTTCCTCCCGCACGACTCTTTTCGATCAGTTATCACAGTACATCCGCAAAATGAACTTTTAATCTCTTGAATACAAGTGCACTCACTATAAACAAAACAACCGTTACGATCCAAAAATACATGGTGGAATAGAAATCCTCAAAAAACCAAGATCGTTCGTAAATCGCACTGCGATACCCATTGACAATGTAAACCAATGGGTTTAGTTTCAAAACCCAAATCCAACCTACATGAACACTGTCAATATCCCATAGAATCGGAGTAGCCCATACGCCGATCTGTAACAAGATGTTGATAATCTGACTCAAATCACGGAAAAAGATCACTACCGCACAAGTCATATAACTGAACGCCAATACAAACACAAACAAGCAAACACTGTAATATAGTAGTTGTATGGTATAAATATTCGGATAATATCCATATAGGATCGCTACAATGAGTAATACAAAGACAAAGAAAAGATGAATGAAAGAAGCGCCGATCACCTTAATGATCGGTAAGATACTGATTTTGAAGACCACTTTTTTCACTAAGTAATGATATTCCAACAAGGCATTGGTGCCATTATTCATCGCTTCACTGAAAAAAAACCAAGGAACAAGACCTGCTGTCAAAAACAGCACCTGCGGGATACTGGTGCCATCCGCAAGTGTGGGTCCTTTGGTAATCCCTAACAATCCAAATACAACGTGATACATAACGACTGTTACTACCGGTTGTGCCAATGCCCAAACAGCTCCCAGATATGACCCTGCATAGCGTTTTTTAAAGTCATTTTTGGCTAGCTTCCACATCAAACGACGATTCGCGAAAAGCTCCGCCGGCAACACACACAATTTGTCAAACCACCGTACAAACGCAAAACAAACCAAAACGAGCACACCACAGGAAAGTAATTTTTTTATCAATTCCTCCTGTACGTCTGCTCTTGGATTGTGGTGTGTAAGAATGATGGCTGCGGCTATGCAAGCGACTACCATGAAAACACCGACCAGAAGTGCTTTTTTACCTGTCCAATTTTTCATACTCCGCTAATCCGCCCCACTTTTGATCTCTTTGGGTCATAATCAGTTGCATTGTTTCGATCTGTGGCCACCGGATGCCGATCGTAGGATCATTGTACGCAATCCCACCCTCGTCGCCCGGTGTATAAAAGTCGGAACATTTGTAACAAAACTCAGCCGTCTCTGACAGGACCAAATACCCATGTGCAAAATATTTCGGTACAAAGAATTGACATTTGTTCTCTTCGCTCAAATACACCCCGTGCCACTGCCCAAAGGTTTGAGACCCTCTGCGTAGATCCACTGCAACATCAAAGACTTCTCCTCGAATCACTCGCACCAACTTATCCTGCGGATGATTGATCTGAAAATGCAACCCTCTTAAAACACCACGCACGCTTGAAGATTGGTTGTCCTGTACAAATTCTACATCAACACCCGCTTCTCTAAAATCTCTACGCTGATACGTTTCCATAAAATAGCCGCGCTCATCCTCGTGTACCTGCGGCTTGATCTCAAGCAATCCCTTGATGTGACAAGTCTTAACTGTTAATTTTCCCATGTCTGCTCCCGTCTGTGCGCCAACGGCGCACATCTTAATCAAGGAGTTTGAAAGTTTCCTTGCTTTCAAATTTGCTCCTTTTTAATTCCTTTGTGTATCATAATTCCTTCGATCATTCGGGCGGCGAATACGCAACATAGCAAAGGTTCAGCCCGACCTCGCCGCTTATCCCATTTACTTTACCTTCTGAGGTATGTTGCCATATTTCATAATACCCTTGATATGTCGGTACCTTTTTGTATTCTGCAAGCCAAATGCTATCGTTTGAGAGGGAAGCAACGTCCAATTTGTCCGTAAGCCATTCTTTGGAAGCATATACACCGCTTCTGTACCCGGATGAAGTGATCGTCTTGCAAAATGCTTGTACCACTGCCGTACGCTGCGCAGCGGTAAATTCTTCTGCCTCGCTTACTTCCTCCACACTTCCCAAATTCATAAAGATCGGAAAATCAATGTCATACGCGGCGACAAGGTGCAAAGCGGCGGATGCATCCTCCACTGCTTCTACTTCGTTATGTGCCTGTGAAGAAAAAGACACGCCCACCTCTAAGCCGACCGACTGTGCTCCTTGGATATTTGCAGCAAACTTTGCATCCTCAATCAGACTACCGCTTACCACGCCCCGATATCCTGCTCGAAGGATGACAAAAGAAACCCCTGCTGCTTTGACTTTCTCCCAGTCAATCTCACCATTCGTAGCAGACAGATTTACTCCTGCTCTTACGTTTGCACTCGTTTCCAACAACGTCTTACTCTGTGTCCTGTCGCCTTCTGCTTTGGCATCTATCACTTGCGCATCTTCCGCTGCCGCATCAATCTGAGTTTCATTGCGAATCAGTAACGCGATATCGCTGATCATCTGATATTCAACACGTTCTTTCACACTGGCGCTAGTCTGTGCGTCTGTTACGATCTACTCTTCTATCGGCAGTAATTCCACTTGCACTTCGCTCGGTTGTAAGTCCCCAATATAGATCACGCCATCAAGATCCAAATCTGTGTAGTCGTCTTGTGCATTTAATCGTACCGTAAATCGCTTGCCTGTAACCAATTCTCCTGCATAATTTTGTATTTGAATGCGCAAATCTTTTTCAATACTATTGATAGAAAGAAAAAGTTTCTTTTGTTTTTCCAAAATATCAGCGATCACAGGATCTGTCTCTTCATCAAAGAAAGCATCTTGATCTAAATATGCATATAGATCGTCTCCGATCTGCCCCTGCGCTCTTGGCGGTAATTGTGGTGTAAAGGGGACAGTTACCACACTCTCCTCATTGGGTTGTTGTGTAGTGTCTGTTTTGTGCCGCAAATTTTGATAAAGCACCACAAGAGTAAGCAAACCAATTACCAACACCACCAACAAAACGACGCGTTTACGCAGATTAGAGTCCATCCGCTACCTCGACCAGATACTTTCCATATTCTGTTTTTAACAAAGGTTCTGCCAAGCATAGCAACTGCTCTTTGGATATAAAATGATTTTTGTAGGCGATTTCTTCTATACACGAGATATACAAACCTTGTCGCTTTTGGAACGCCGCCACAAAGTCTGCCGCGTCCAACAAAGAATCATGGCTTCCCGTATCCAACCACGCAAACCCTCTGCCAAGCGTCTCCACACGTAGGGTTCCTCTACGTAGATATTCATTGTTGATACTGGTGATCTCAATCTCTCCGCGTTTGGACGGTTTTACCTCTCGTGCGATCGCTACCACGTCATTGTCATAAAAGTACAGTCCCGGTACTGCGTAATTACTTTTGGGTTTGTCCGGCTTTTCCTCGATGGAGATTGCCTTACCATCACGATCAAACTCCACCACACCATACTCTTTGGGATCTCTCACATAATATCCAAAAATGGTAGCACCGACAGAATTCTTGACGATTTTGCGCAAAATACCGGAAAAGCTTTGTCCATAAAATATATTATCCCCCAAAATCATCGCTACAGAATCAGAGCCGATAAAGTCCGCGCCGATCAAAAAAGCATCTGCCAATCCACGTGGCGTCGGCTGAACTGCATAGGAAATCTGCATCCCCAGTTGAGAGCCATCGCCAAGCAAGAGTTCAAATACCGGAACGTCTCTTGGTGTCGATATGATTAAAACTTCGGTAATGCCTGCCAACATAAGTGTAGATAGCGGATAATAGATCATTGGTTTATCATATACCGGCATAATTTGCTTTGAAATCGCTTTTGTCAGCGGATATAAACGAGTACCGGAGCCTCCCGCTAATAAAATACCTTTCATAGATGTTCTCCTATATTCCTTATTTCACATGATACATTTCTTCATAATACTTCTGATATTCACCGCTGGTAATGTGGTTCATCCACTCTTCATGCTCAAAATACCAAGCGATTGTTTTGCGTATCCCTTCTCGAAACATCGTTTCCGGCTCCCAACCAATCTCCTTTTTGATTTTGTCCGGTGCGATCGCGTAGCGTCGGTCATGTCCTTTGCGATCTTCCACAAAAGTAATCAAATCTTGCGTCATATAAGCAGCACGAGGATCTATATCAGGTAGCATATCTCGTAAGGTGTCTAAGATAATGGTGATTATTTCCATATTAGTCTTTTCATTGTGCCCGCCGATATTGTACGTTTCAAACAATCGTCCTTGCTCCTGTACCATATCGATCGCTTTCGCATGATCTTCTACATACAGCCAATCGCGTACATTTAATCCATCCCCATATACAGGAAGCTTTTTACCCGATAACGCATTGTGAATCATCAGTGGTATGAGCTTCTCCGGAAATTGATAGGGACCATAATTGTTTGAACAATTGGTAATATTCGCTGGAAAGCGGTAGGTGTCCATATAGGAACGAACAAGCATATCTGAGCCCGCTTTGCTGGCAGCATAAGGACTGTGGGGGGCATATGGCGTCGTCTCATAGAAATATTCGCCGTCTTTCTCCAAAGAGCCATAAACTTCATCTGTAGAAATATGAAGGAATTTCTTATCCGGTAAAAACGTTCCGTCCGGTAGTTCCCACGCTTTTTTCGCACAGTTTAAGAGTACTGCTGTTCCGCAAACATTTGTTTGTACAAATAGTTCCGGATCTCGTATGCTGCGATCTACGTGAGTCTGTGCCGCAAAATGAACCACGCGGTCAATCTCGTTTTCTTCGAAAATCTTCGTGATCGTTTCCTTGTCGCAGATATCAGCCTCAAAAAACGCGTAATT
>JAISHZ010000003.1 GCA_031262285.1 Lachnospiraceae bacterium
TTTTCGCTCACATACACCTGCGCCCTGTTTTGGATGAGGTCCGCGACCTGATCTAGTGTCTTGGAGCCATTATAATAAGCACCTACTTCCTCATTAATGATCTGAAAAAGATCGTTGCTGCGAGGAATCATACCAACTGTGGAATCGATCAATGCATAGAACCCATCTATTTCCTCTTGGGTAGGTGCGTATATAGGAAACTGTTCACCCTCATACCAGTCAGCATATTTATGCCACGGAAGGGGTTCATCATCCGGGCCTGGTTTGAAGTTATCGGTCACGTTTCCATAGATTCCGTTCTTCGCTCTTGTTATTTGCTGTTCCAAGATATTTTTATTCACTGGTAAGAGTTCGTTCCGTTTATTATCTTCCATTAATAGATACTCCAAGAATGCCCATGCGCCTTCTTTATGTTTCGATTTCGATGGTATCGCGTACACTCCGCTATTTTCCACTATTCCAATACCTCGTGTTCCATCAGGCGTAGGATACCCGATGAAGTTGACAGCATCTTGCATACCAGCTAGGATCGTCTGATAATCTCTAAAACTATAGATTGTCGTACTTTTATACAATAATGGTTCGATATTTTCAAAATACCCTTTATCATATTTTGCGGGGAAATAATTCATAAACTCTAACAATTCTTTGAATTCATCCCCATCAAAATAGCAATGTCCGTTCTCCCAATCTATAAATGTATCCATGTAAAAAGAAGTAATTGCATATAACATATCGTTTCGGGACGCATACTTTATAATGTTACGACCAGGATATTCATCCATTAATGCTTTTAGTTCTTGGATCGTCCAACTGTTTTGCTCTCCGACGACTGAAGTTTTGCCATAAAGAGTGTCTATAACAAATTTCGTTGGAAGACATATCAGCTTGTCGTCATATGTAAAAGCTTTGACTACGCTGCCTACAATATCTTCCTTTTTCAATGCTTGACTGCTTGCAAACATTTCATTCAAATCTACAAAAACATCCTTCTCGGCGAAGGAATCCAAATTGATGTAATAAGATGAAAAAAACAACATATCCGGTGCATGTCCGGTGGCGATTGCAGTATTTATGGTTGTAACAGCATCCACGATGTCATTGTGACCGCCCGATTTGGCGTATACTACTACATCAACCTTGTATTTGTCATTGATTCGATTGAAAGCAGCCACCTGTTCTTGGAGAGAGGGAATTTCAAGCAAGCAGCCAAGAACAATCGTTTCTTGATCGGGCAACTCCGAAATGAGCGTCTTTTTGAGGGTAGCCAATTCAACTACCATATTCGGCTCCCAGAAGATCGAGGCCGCTGCGATACGTCCATCTGTCAGTTTTGTAACCTGACCGACAGATAAACCATCCATATTACAATCTACCCAGTCTAGTACCTTGCTGACTTTTTCGGTTGCGGGATCCATTTCAAACAGACTACTCCCATCATAATACAGTAAATTGGCATTCGCTCCTGTCGTCAATGCGGCATGGTTGCCACCCCAAGAGGCGTCAAAGGTCTTTTCCAAAGATTTTGAATTGAAATTTAGTTCTGCAAGCCATGCATTGTTTGATTGTTGATACGCGATATAGACCTTCCCGTCTTTACCGGTTGCCATACTGCCTAGATTGCCGGAGATCTCTATTTGACCATGGTAGGATCCTGACTGTTTGTATAACCAAATGGTTCGATTATTAGCCACATAGAAATTTCCTTCCCCATCCAACGCAATCTGTTTCTCATATGATTCGGGATTGGTACCATCGCTTACCTCCGGGAGTGCCAACTCAGATAGCTTTTGCCCTGTTTGATCGTATTTCGCTAGCGAATAGGATGATTTGGACGGATCTTGATCCGCAGTATACAGCAGGATTAGAAAAGACCCGTCGGTGTCACTTATCATACGATATGGCGTAGCATTCAGACCAAGATCTAGGGGAATTTGGGTTGGTTCCTCAACCGTCGTGAGCGGCCTACTAACCAACTGCGTAATTTTTTCGCCATCAATGGTTTGTACATAGTAAAGCGCGTCCCGTGTCATCAAAAGGCTGTTTGAATGCAACCTCGCGTTCATAGAAAGTGTCTGAAACTCAGGAACGTATACAAATTCATCGCCCTCTGCTGCTCCTGCGTCCAAATCTAGTGTACCCTGACGCACTTCTTTTGTACAACCTATGATCAGCATCCCGATCAAGACCAAACCTAGCATTAACAATGCATATCTTTTCACACTTTTCATCATGATTCCCATCCTTGTGTTCCGATGTATCTAAATTAAGTTTACGATGTCTTTATATATCATTTAGCCTGTTTTCTAAAGGATATTTTATATTAACGCTATGAGAACAATCTGTCAACCATTATTACAATTATTTTAGCGCTTTTTAAATCATAAACTATCATGAATATACACAGTTCGACTATCCACATGTCCTACTATCTATGGATTTTTTAGAAAATTATTGTGATGAGTGTTTGACATCAGACTTCTTCAGCAAAACTCCGCTTTGTTGACACCACATCTCATGGAAGCTATGTAGATATCGATTGATGAGCATTGTAAAACGGTGATATGAGAAAGAACTTTTCATGCTTGAAACACATACATCTAAGGTGAATGTTAATCGCCTTACCACACACTGATAGTATTATTTTTTTTGCAGAAGCCGTATATATGCATTTATTGAATGCCCATGTATATTATATCCTAATATCTTGCATAAGTAAGCCATCTATAGTTCATAGAAAGAGTATCGCGATTGTTCCGCAGTACGCCACTCTCTTTTCCGGCACGATTCGATACAACCTGCTCTTTTCCAATCCTAATGCGGATCTGATTCAAGATACCCAAGAATCGCATACTCAAAAGATTGATTTCTTGGGTATCTTACTATTAGGAAAAAATCGATAAGTGCTAACTATCCATTTGGGTGACTATTGACGAGCGTTGTACATCTGTCGTAACGTTGTCTGCAATGTCTGGGAAAGGTTTATGCCCTCCGTTCCTGCCCAATCCTTGAGCCAAGAAGGGAGCGTTATATTTGTCTTTACAGCACGGTTATCAAGTTCGTTTTTCACAATATCCGGGAATACCGTCACTGGCATTACAATTCCACCTTGAGGCATATCCTCAAAGGGTGGTAGGGTAACGGTCGGCAATACGTCGCCATCCTGCTCCATGCCATAGACGTGAAGACTCAGCGCTTCGACCGCCATACGCTGAGCATGGGGCA
Organism: Lachnospiraceae bacterium; assembly: GCA_031262285.1. The sequence continues at coordinate 3,226 of JAISHZ010000003.1, forward strand.
GATCATCGCCCATTGAAATACACCCAGGCAGGTCAGGCCAGAATACACCATAACTCCCATCCGTGGACGGTTCAAATACTGCATAATATGTGAGTTTTCGCATTATCAAGACCTCCTTTAAGGTTTCAAACCCGCTTGTTTCCAGATGCTTTTTAGGGTGAAC
>JAISHZ010000046.1 GCA_031262285.1 Lachnospiraceae bacterium
ACATTGCCGACTGTTTCACCAGTCTGCACCCAAATGTTAATAATGGAAAGTATTGTGTTGTTTTCATAAGCAAATATTAGATTTCGTATCAATACAGACATATACTTCCCTCCAACCTCTTCATATTTGCTAGAAACTGACGAAACGCGCTGATGGCACCCGGCATATTCATCATGACCCCGGAAACATTACCGGAAAGATTCATAAAGACATACAGTGTCCCGATACTTAAACTTCCGCGTATGGTCATATGTCCGCCGACTAGAAGCAACAATAAAAGCGGTATGACGCTCATAAGCGCCGACGGTGACATGAGCCTTGCGCGCAACCGTTCTGCAAGAGTCGTCTGTGCCTCCCATTCCATAACCGCAGACTGATACCCTTCAAACATCACCTTAGAAGCATCAAATAGCAGGACCACTGGAAACATCGTGATCAAGGTATCGGCGTATTGATTCATCCGCCCTTTGGCTTGTAAAGAGCGTATCGTTGCTGTTTGTATCGCTTTACTCGACCAGAAAATATATATCACAATCAGAAACACAGGGGAATTAGACGACAAGGTCAACATCGGATTCAGAAAGCACAACCAGAAAAAAGTAGAAATGAATTTCACAGCATCGTCTAGCAATTGAAACAAATTCGTACTGATATAGTTTGAAACTCCGACAATTTCATTTTGCAATTTGGATAGTTGCTCCCCTACGCTTATTTTTTCGGCTTCCATCACAGGCAAAGATAAGAAATGATGTGCATAACCCATACGAAGATCATGCGTCAGCTTTTCAGTTGTGTATCCGGATAGGATCCCCTTTGCGTAGTTCGTAAGTCCAGCCGCAAATATGGTAAACAGCGCCCACAAAAGAGTACTAGTAGAAGGTCTCACACCAATGCTTACGTCATTAATCATATCCGCTAGCAGCGTATTCCACCAAAAAGTCACAGCTACCGTTGATAGGACGACGGCAACAGTAGCTGTAACGAGCGTTTTATGTTTGTATAGTATTTTCAAGATCATGGTCATGTCTCACCCCCATAGGAACAGTGTAAACTATGTCCTTGGGGCAGAGTCAAGACCATTTTAATTTCTGAACAACTTCATCAACACCTCGGCATACACCTCATGTCCTTCTACGCCCGGATGGTTGAACCCATTCGATAGAATCTCTTTCCATGGGCAGCCTTGTTCTCTGGCCATTTCCCATACTGCGTATGTGTCCGCTAAGCACACCTGCTCCTCAGTAGCGATTTCACGGATCGCCGCCACCCGCTCCGGCGTGGTCGGAATGCGAACCGGTATCCCCATCTTTTGAAAAAAAGGACCATCCAGCGGCAAATCTCCATTTGGTGTCAGCAGGATGATGTCCGCTTGGGTTTCACTTTTAATCTTACGAACCAGATCAATCAGGATCTGCTTGTACTCGGCAGTGGTTCCTTTATCCTCGCCCCAATTGAGCGAGCCGTTGATGAGTACCAGATCCGGTTGATAGCGAATCACATCCCGATCAGCTCTCTTTACCATAGAAATCAAATGATCCCCGGCGATCCCGGCATTGATGACACTGACAGACGTGGTCTCGAATAAATCAATCAGACCGAAGCGGAATTTCTCTATGTAGCTTTCTCTGGCATCCGTAATTTCTACCGGGGTGGGCTTCCCGGCTTGCCTTAGCGCATCCATCCTTTGCATAAATTGCTTCATCGCATCCGGGTCACTTGGAAAGAGGCTCTCAAAGTGTCCCGCTGTCACACTGTCGCCTAGCGCGACGATGACCGGGTTTTTACGTTCTAAACCGTTTTCATCCAGTCCCGGTCCGGTCGGTCCTGCGATAGAACCCTGATTCTCTCGCATGGTACGGATAAAGCGTTCCGGTCTCACCGGACTATTGCAGACAAATTCTTTCGCACAACGCAGGAAGATATCTGCGTATGGCTGCTTTGCTCTAAAGGCTGTTTTCATGTAGGCTCCTTTCGCCGAAAGTACTATCTTTCTAATGAATCAGTTGTTGAACATATTTGAATCAACGTTTTCATTCATTATAAATGAATTCACCGTAATAGCAAGTGGCGGCTTATCAATTGATAACGTTGTAATTTTTTTCTAATCCATTTGTTCATTAAGATACAACCCCACTCGATTTTGAATTACATCAGCTACATTTTCGATGGGTTTGTTGCCGGAGAGGTAAGCTGCGCTTTCTTCTTGTATGATATCCAGTATGTCCGCGTTATACTCGTATCTAGTCATCGCTGAATCGATCAGATGACGTATGGCCGCCACATCCTCTGACGATGCCTCGAACACTTGCAGCAAAATATCCTGATCCGTATACGTTCCATGCGGCATTTCATAAGTTCCTTCCACGGAAGTCTCGCTATTGGTTTCCTGCGCCTTTAGCAATACTATGTCCAATGCTTCTATGCTTTGGTCAAAGTTGTCAAAGCCTTGTTCTTCACCATAATTCTTGATGGTCACCACACACGACTCTCATCTTGATGTCGTTCGATCAACTCTTTCAGTTCAGCTACTTGCGCCGCGCTTAGCTTCTTTTTCCCGATAAAAGAGGCGACAAATTGCGGAAGTGAACCACCATATACATCATTGACGAACTCACGGCTCTGACTGGTGTAGAATTCGTCTTTTCCGATTTTCGAAGAAAGCATTGCGTTCTCGTTTTTTACAATGCCTTTTTCTTCAAGACGTTTAAGCAAAGTGGTCGTGGTCGTTCGTTTCCAATCCCAACATTCGCGTGCGATGCGAACGATATCGATGACTTTCATCGGCTCATTTTCCCAAAGTATATGCGCTAACTTTTCCTCAGATGGTGGTAAATATACAGAATTTTTCATAAAATCCTCCTAAAAATAACGACAAGTAGTAGTCTCATAGACAGACTACTACTTGTCGTTAGGAAAGTCAAGCGTTCTTTGTAAGAATAGTTTACGATTTGGCGGTACTTTGGTTTACGATTTGGCGGTACTTTGGTTTGCGATTTGTCGACTTTTTGGTTTACGATTCTCCAAACAAAAAGACAACACGTATATCCGGGAATTGACATGGATATACATGTTGTTTGATTTTCTTTTCTATGATTATTCCAATTTTTGTCCGTTACTCACTTTCTCGTATAGCTTCTATAATATTTCCGCGCCGCACTCTCGCTGCCGCGCTGCGCTGCGTGACTAGGGTGATTGCAAGTACTGCGAGAATCGCTGCAATTACTGGAATGAGAGGGAATTCGTAGGGAAAGCTTACCACATCCGTCAGACGATCGTAGAGGAAGCGAGAGAATCCCAAGCCCAGTATGAGACCGAAGAACAGAGAACGAAGACCGCACAGTAAACTTTCATAGTTGATCATACGTTTCAGACCACGCTGCGTCATGCCCATACTCACTAAGATAGCAAACTCCTTTTTGCGTAAACGGATATTGGTGGTAATGGTGCTGATGACATTTGTCAGCCCGATCAGTGTTAGCATGGCAATAAATCCGTATACAAATATCATGATGAGATTGCTCATACCGCGCTGCGCTGCCAAAGATGATTCAACATTCCAGACAGTGCGGTTAAGATTGCCGTCATCCGGCATGGGAATGGTATCCTCCAAGACACGCTCTGCATATGTCACAAAACCCGCTGTATCTCGAACGTCCACATACCACATGACATCGTTCATCGCTCTGCTTGGCGTGATGATATAGATGATCATCTTATTTGTTGGCGCGTTGATAAAGCCTCCTAACGGGTTCGTGATCGCACTAAGCTCATCGGATAACTTCTCTATACTCCCCCCGATTGGGAT
>JAISHZ010000075.1 GCA_031262285.1 Lachnospiraceae bacterium
CCAAAGCAACCGACTTCTTCATAGGACTTCCCTAAAACATAGCACAGCCAGTTACTGTCCGCAGCACAGCACCCTTCGTTTGTCCTATATGCATGAATACCGGGTTTGTGATATGTCCAAATGACGCTTGTGTTTTCATCTACAATTCGTACATTGTCTATCACACCGCTAAAATAGCTTGCTCTAAAAAATCTTATAGCATCGGCTAAATTTACAATTTCATCCCATACAGCATCTTTTGTTAAGACAAGTTCTTCAAGTCTTGTATCGCTAATGTTAGGTTTACCTAAACTGTTTACCGGTACCCAGAAAACGCCATCAGAAACCTCTATCTCATAGCTGATGTGATGATTTAGATTCACATCATATTTTGACACGATCCTATCACTTTCTGCTCATATAAAAGCAACTCATGCTTAATGATCTCTATTTCTCGATTGTACTCTACTACACCTACTGAACAATTTTGTTTATCGCATCATCCTACGGCTCATCTAAACGAACCTCACTTCACATCCGCTATATGACATATCGTTCAGCTTCATAAGCACACGCTTGCCGCCATCATTTTCACGCATGAAAGAAACACCGCCCGGTTGACCTATAAACTTACTTTTACCAAGCATTTCAATATCCCATCTTAACCAAATTGCCAACCACATTTCCAGTGCATAAGTATGTGATACGATCACAATCAACTCATCATCGCTTACTGTGATTTCATCGCAAAAAGCACTCAAACGATTCCAAACCTCGCGTCCGGTCTCGGCATCAGGTAAACGCCTGTCATCTACTGTGACGACTTGGGATTGATGATCCCACATCCATTGCTTGGTTTTCCCGCAGGCGCTTCCAAGATTTATTTCCCGCAGCTCTTTTCGATAATCAATGGTCAAATCTAAAACCCGCGCCAGCGGTTCAACAGTCTGTCTCGTGCGCGTAAGGTCAGAGCAGTAGATTTTACATGGCTTTCCCGCAAGCTCCGCGCCTAGTCTTTGACCAATGTTTTCGGCGTATTGTTTCCCTAAATCGGTTAGCTCCCAGTCCGTCCACGAACCGACCATACCGCTTGTGTGCTGCACAGATTGTGTGTGCTGTATCGTGATAATGGTTTTCATGACTCCTCCGTATTCGCAAACCCTTCATATACTGCGAATCAATGTTAAAATGCAGTATCTCGTCATTCTCATTGTCCGTAGATCCTAGTAGGATATATCATCTCCCATATGTGTTTATTTTCCATGTAGCAACACTCCTTGTCGTGCGATTGTTTTTTGCAGCGTGGGAGCCTCTTTTCTCTCATGAAATACACTTGATTTGCCCACCAGTAAATCCAATGGTAATTGGATTTTTTTGTATAGTTTCGTCATGATATCAGCACTGATATCAAGTGGATTCATTGTGATGGTATCTGGTACGACAACATAAATATCAAGGTCGCTTTCAACATTGGGGATACCATAGGCATATGATCCAAACAAATAAATTGCTTCTGCGGGAACGGTATTCAAGACGCTTTCCTTGATAATATCTAGCTCTTTTTGAACCTTTTGTTCCATATGAAATCCTCCATTGATCACGAAAAGAGTCACATGATAGTATAGACTAAATGAAGGAATAAATGCAACTAAAAGCACGTCAGAATCTGCCGGAATCTACTATTGAAACTCGTTGGTGTTTGATTTTCCGAGAATCTAAAAGCTACTTGATTTTGATCTATCGTCATTTGATCCATCTTCATTTGATCGCTCTCTTTCCGACAATACCACAAAACGAACCCATTCATCATTTGGCTCAGAAAATTCTTTTACATTGAGATTGGGTAGATTGTCGTTTTCAAACTCGTATTGATACACCCATGCTATGGCATTGGGTTTACTGCCATTTTCCACGCGCAAATCATTCTCAATTCTACGATTGCGTATAGCAAGCCATTCTGCTTGAGACTCTGTACGGCTAATATAGAATCCCTTGCCGAAATCCTTCCACGGTTTCCCGCGATTTACATCAATCGTCTCAATCTCGTATGTCGAGCCATGATAAAGTGTAATGATTGCCATACATTCATCTCCATTGACAATGCATTTGATATGCTCTAATTATTATACGCAATACAACCCTATATTACAAATCATTTGTATATATCATTTTCCATATTATTTCGGTTGGTTTTTATTTACTTTCTTCCGGAATTAACGCCAATTCCAACAATTCCGCCGCCACCTGAGCAGACTTGATCCTCATCAGATTATCCCAAGCGTCTTGTTTCCCGAGCAAATTCATGCCGCCATGCCATATTAGATTGTCTTCGACAATCGCAAAATGTTCTATGACTTCATCCTTTACGATAACTCTTATTCCGCTTTCCTGCATGAAATGTATCAATTCTTGATAGTACTCTGAATTTCCATAAAGTATATTTTGCGGATCCGTTGTGATAACCGTAACCTTGCAGCCCATTTCTTGCCTATCTTTCACCAGATAAACAAACCGTTCCACTTTATCCTTCGTAATATTCGGGCTACTTATGATAATCCGTTTTTGAGCTTCAACCAGATCCCTTTCAAACACATCGGCATAATTACCGCCATCAAAAATGGCATTTGCGAATTGTTTACCAACATGTTCACTATCTATCAAAGTGAATCCCGTTCTTTTGTAAGTACGAAGCCTTTTGGCATACATGTTGTCAAAAACTCGAATATGAAAGTCAATATAATCGTACACAATAACGTCTTGTTTTCCCTCGTAGTCCCGATTTATTCTGCCTAGATACTGCTCCAATCTTCCCGCAAACGAAACCGGCACCGTTAACATTAGTGTGTCTAACCTAGGATAATCAAAGCCTTCTCCGATTTTTTGTCCTGTCGCAATCAGAATCAAACTCTCGTTCCTCGGAACTTCTTTCAATTGCTTTCGGATAGAAGAATTCTCTTTATCACTGTTGTCTCCATAAAGCAGGAATACATTTGCTGCATTATTTTTCAAGTTTTCATATAGGTACTTCGCATGCTCTTTATATTTCGTCAATACAAGCGGTGTTCTGCCATTCTTTACACAATTTCTGGTATCCTCCAAAATCATATGATTCCGCACTTCACTTTTACTGATAAGCTCATAAGAGGCATTGATATCATTCTGATTCTCGATATCCAATACCCTGGTATATCGCGGATTCACATAATGATTAATTCCTTGCTCGCTGGCTCTTTCTTTTGCGGTAAAACTATGCCGTATCGGTCCCAATAACATATAGACGGTTTTCTCCAAATGGTCACTGCGTTTGGGTGTCGCGGAAACGCCATATACATATCTTGCATTGACTTTTTGCATGACTGCTATCGATGTAGACGAACCACAATGATGACACTCGTCCATCAGCACCATGCCATATGAATTTATGAGATCATGGAATTTTCCTTGGTGGTGTATGGAACCCATCATGGCCACATCAATAATACCTGTCATGGTATTTTTATTCCCATGCAGTATACCAATAACACTGCTTCTTCGCCGAATCCTACCCGCCTTTGTTTTGTAAGTTGGTGGTTCTTCATCAATTGTTAGAAATTTTCGCAATTCATCTACCCACTGTTCCAACAAATCTTTATTATGAAGCAGGATCAATGTATTCACTTTTCTTTCGGCAATCAAATAGCTGCACACAACCGTTTTGCCAAAGGCAGTTGCCGCACTTAGTATACCGTGATCATAGGTCAGTAATCTCTGCGCCGCCAAATCTTGCTGCATGCGCAAATCCCCTTGAAATGAAACTCGAATCGGTCTTCCCTTTTCTCTATGATCTTCGATTTCATATTCAATTGCGGCTTTATCAGCTGAGCGAATCAAATCCTCCTTTAATCCTCTCGGAATGCTGATATAACCATCCGTATCTTTCCCCATATAAACAGCACTGAAATTATAATAGTTCGAATATCCCAATCGTTTATTTTTGTAGTACTCCGGGTTATCAAAAGCTGCCATACTTCGAATCTGATTCTGTATCCTTGGCATCAGATTCAGTGCGTCCACATACACTGCGTCAGCTAAAACAATGTGTAATTTCCCCACAACATCCGATCGTATGAATTGATCGGTCTTCTTCCATGGCTTAGGTCTGTTTTCAAGTATTTTTGCGGGAGTCAGA
>JAISHZ010000175.1 GCA_031262285.1 Lachnospiraceae bacterium
AGGCAGCCGTTTTCAAGTTCACTCTTTCATATCAATCAATTGATCAGAACCAATGTCATTTACTTAAGGTTTCTTATCATCGACAAGCGGAAAAAAGAACTGATTCAATGCCGCTTCCCATAGTTGACAATAGTATCAGAAGTCTAAAGTAAATAACATTGGATCAGAACCATCTTTAATGATGGAACAGTCGAATCCCCGTAAATGCCATCGCGATTCCATGCTTATTACAACAGTCGATGACCGCGTCATCTCGCAGCGAACCGCCGGGTTGTGCGATATATTTCACACCGCTTTTGTACGCTCGTTCTATATTGTCTGCAAAAGGAAAGAACGCATCGGAGCCCACTGCCACATCCGTCAATCCAAGAAGCCATTGCTTTTTGTCTGCTGCTGAAAACGGTTCCGGTTTCCTCGTAAATACAGCTTCCCATGCTCCGTCTTGTAGTAAATCCTCCCATTCTTCTCCAATGTAGAGATCTATGGCGTTATCGCGGTCAGCGCGTCCGATTTTTTTGCAAAAAGGGAGGGAAAGCACTTGAGGAGCTTGTCGTAAATACCAGTTGTCCGCTTTGGATCCGGCAAGTCTGGTACAGTGAATGCGGGATTGCTGTCCTGCACCGATTCCGATTGCTTGCCCACCTTTGACATAGCAAACCGAATTGGATTGGGTGTATTTGAGAGTAATCATCGCAATCTTCAGATCAAGTAAAGCGGATGAAGGGATGTCTTTGTTTTGTGTGACGATATTGGAAAAGAGCGTGTCTTGCACTTCCAGTTCATTCCTACCTTGTTGAAAAGTAACTCCATATACTTGCTTCTTTTCAATCGGCTGCGGTAGATAAGATGGATCAATTTCGATCACCGGATAATTTCCGTCCTTTTTCGCTACGAGAATCGCCAATGCATCCGGGCTATATCCGGGTGCAATGACTCCATCTGATACCTCCTTTTTGATCAATCGGGCGGTATCCACATCGCAGGGATCCGATAATGCGATAAAATCACCAAAAGACGACATCCGATCTGCACCTCTGGCTCTGGCATATGCACAGGCAAGAGGAGAAAGAGGTGCGCTTTTCGATGAGATGTGATAGATCTTCATTAGTGTCTTGTCAAGTGGCAACCCCACTGCTGCACCGGCCGGCGATACATGCTTAAAAGATGTTGCGGCAGGTAGACCGGAGGCTAGCTGCAATTCTCTCACCAACTGCCAACCATTGAACGCATCCAAAAAGTTGATATATCCCGGTTTTCCGCTCAATACTTTCACCGGCAATTCACTTCCATCTTCCATATAAATAGAAGATGGTTTTTGATTGGGATTACAGCCGTATTTTAGCGCAAGTTCGTTCATGTATGATTCGCTCCTATCTGGACGTTTTCACGTATACTATAGTCGTCTACTCCTCAGGGAAATATTGATTAAAAAATCTTGAGTATGTCCTACCGTTCGATAGAGTAATATATCGCACAAATAAAGAGACCTTATTTTGGGGATCTAAGCTTGCCCAAATCGTCTTCGCAAATGTATCACAATTTGAATCGATCGCGATTGTTTTGGGCTCTCCGTTAAAACTTGGCAGCGGATTCCCATCTCCTTGGTACGTATGAATGAAATGCCCTATTCCTGCAAGCGGTGTTTCATAAGAAAAATTGAATCTGTTCGCACACATCGGATTGCCGTCCGCGCTTTTCAATATTGACAATTGATAGCTCATTTGCTCTTCTTGAATCGTCAATAATCCCGAAATACGCGGCGTGTAATGCGGCGGATCCGGTTCGAAGGTACGCTTGGTCAGACTTTCGGAAAAGCTTATTCCCTTCTGTAATCCTTCGTAAATATCTTCTGTCTGGTCTCCATTGGTTACAATAGTATGGTCACCAAAGACGCGAACCGGATGGTATATGACTAAGCTCGGATCTGTGAGTTTGGAAGGATCTACTGCGCTCGTTCGTACGCCTCCTTCTTGTGTCCCGATAAAGAACCGATTGCGGCTGTTGACCGATCGTCCCATAATAAAGTAAGCGATTACTGCACATTTCTCATCCGCTGATTTACCAAGAATGATTCCCCTGCCGGGGTATGTGTTTTGTTTCAATTCTTCCTCAATATGTAACATCCTATTCCTCCAAATAACGTATTACCGAGTAACCGCCAATACTGTGTCACATTTTATAGTGGTAAGCCATCACCGCGTGTGATTCGTATCTTTATTCATCAACGCTGTAATTGGGCGCTTCTTTTGTTATATGAATATCATGCGGGTGGCTTTCTTTTAGGGATGCCGCTGATATTTTCATAAATTGACCATTTTGTTGCAACTCTTCGATCGTTAGGCTACCGCAGTATCCCATTCCCGATCGTAGACCGCCCATCAATTGGAACACGGTATCCTCGACGGTACCCTTGTAAGCGACGCGTCCTTCTACTCCTTCCGGTACCAGTTTCCGTGCGTTCTCTTGAAAATATCTGTCTTTGCTGCCACTCTCCATAGCTGAAATGGATCCCATCCCGCGATATACTTTGTATTTTCTGCCTTGGAACAGTTCAAAGGTTCCGGGACTTTCATCACAACCTGCAAAAATACTTCCCATCATACACACGCTCCCGCCTGCTGCCAGAGCTTTGGTAATATCTCCCGAATACTTAATTCCACCATCTGCAATGATGGGTACACCATATTGCTTCGCCACTTCATAAGAATCCATTACGGCAGTAATCTGAGGAACGCCGATTCCTGCTACCACACGCGTAGTACAGATAGATCCCGGACCGATCCCGACTTTCACAGCATCAGCCCCTGCCTCTATGAGCGCTTTGGTACCGCTCCCGGTCGCTACATTACCG
>JAISHZ010000190.1 GCA_031262285.1 Lachnospiraceae bacterium
CTTACATATAGAAGCAACGATGAATAACAGCGGACGCTTCAAGTCACCCAACACCCTATTCCATGAAAGGACGAGAATCATTATGAAAGTATTAGCGATCAACGGTAGTCCACGTAAAGAAGGTAACACTGCAGCGATGCTGCAAACTGTATTATCAGTTTGTGAAAGCGCCGGATTTGAAACAGAACTCTATCAAGCCGGAGGTAAGGTGGTTCGGGGATGTTTGGCCTGTGAACAGTGTTTTCACAACCCGGGTAACTGTGTCAATAAGGACTGGGTTCAAGAAGTCTACGAGAAAATGAAGGGTGCAGATGCGATACTGCTTGGAGCGCCCACTTATTTTGCCGACTTAACACCCGAAATCAAAGCAATCATTGACAGATGCGGCTATCTCGCCATGAGTGAAGGCGGCACATTATATCGTAAAGTTGGTGCAGCTGTCAGTGCTGTTCGCCGTGCCGGCGGGATTCATGCGCTGGATTCTATGCAGCATTTCTTTTTGATTCAAAGTATGATCGTCCCCGGTTCAAGTTACTGGAACATGAGTCTATCCCTTGAACCCGGCGATTTTACTAAGGACGAAGAAGGGGTTCGCACCATGACAAACTTGGGTGAAAACATAGTATGGCTACTTTCGAAGATAAAAGCATAATCACCGGCTCAATTGCATGATATTAACACATATGAGTGAAGGAGGAACTACAATGGGAAATGACCAAATTCAACATAACAAGGAAGCGTGGCAGCATAGGTCTTATGAATTCTTCCTCAATCGTTATGGAACACCTGTCGAAGAGGCTAAGCGGATTAAACAGGATCCCAATTACGCCATAAGATTGCACAGTGATTACCTCCCACCTCTTTCCGGCTTAAAAATCGCGAATCCTTGCGGTAGTCATGGTCGGATAGCCACGGCTCTTGCCGTTTTGGGTGCGGATGTGACTGTATTTGATATATCAGAAGAGAATCAGAAATATGCAACCGAATTAGCATCTCAAGCCGGAGTCTCACTAAATTATGTAGTAGGCGACTTCTGCTCTCTTGATAAAGATCGCTATACCGGCTTTTTTGATCTTGTGTTGGCAGAACTGGGTATTATGCATTATTTTCACGAGATAGACCTCTTCTCACAAACAGTTTCATCCTTACTCCACGATAGCGGTCGGTTTGTTTTAGCAGATTTTCATCCATTCCGAAAGCTTCAAGCAAACTCCATCACAAATGGAAACTATTTTGATTCGCAAGTGCATATGGGACCTGTTCCTTATCAAAAATTCTTCTCTGAAGAAGAACAGGTATCCTTTCCGCAATGCTTATTACGCATTTATACCATCGGTGAGATTATCAACTCTTTGATACAAGCAAATTTGATGATCGAAAAATTCGATGAACACCCTGACTGGGATAACTCCGAGATACCGGGATGGTATCACCTTCAAGCTATCAAGACAAGTAGGTTATGACGCGTCTTGATGCACTACGGTAACTGTTATACCGACAAACTATTCGCTTACAGGAAGAAGTTGAAGAAATGATAAAAAACCCTAGCCACCACGAAATTGATATCGATAAGCTTCACACCACGCCAATGGGTGCCGAGCGAATCCGCCGCAATCTTGGTTTGACCACTGAGGATGTTGAAATATGGTGTCGCGAAGCAGTAAAAAATACGCATGATTCGGATATTGTGCAGCGGGGTAAAAACTTCTATGTAAATGGCGACGGTTTTGTTATCACCATTCACGCACACAGCCATACCATTATTACAGCGCAAAGAAAAGTAAAGCTGAAATGATATTCGTTTTTATAGCAAAAAGATCGCAAATTATCGTTCATACATTGACTGCTACATTCTTACGTATTACACTAATTGAGCAAATATAACGGATCATTTGAAAGGAGTATACGACTATGTACTTAATACTGACAGCTAGTCCGAACAAAGAGGGATTGACCGCTGCTTGTGGGAAAGCTATGGTTGATGGCATTACCGGAGCCGGTGGTGAATGCGAGGTCGTGGATATCAGCCAAGCCAAATTACAACCTTGTCTAATCTGTAACGATGGATGGGGAACGTGTTTTGCGAACGCTACCTGTGTCATTCAAGATGAACTTCAGTCACTTCAAGAGAAATTCAAGCAAGCAGAAGGGATCGTCTTGGTGACCCCTGTGTATTGGGGAGAACCCAGTGAACGTATGAAATTCTTCTTGGATCGTTTCCGTCGCTGCGAAGCATTTCACCGGGGAGGCAGTGCGGCAGGCGGCAAACAAATCGACTTGATTGCAGCGGCAGGCGGCAGCGGAAACGGTACTGTCACCGCTCTTGCCGAAATGGAAAACTGGTGCCGTCATGTCGGCGCGACCGCCAGAGAACGAATCGGTGTTACCAGATTTAATCGCGAACCCATGCTTGCCATGATTCGAGATGCCGGTGCTCGTTTTGTAACCGGTAATTACTTTAAAGGATTTTAAATTTTTCAATACATTAACTGCTACAAATCTCGATCAATCCACGATCTTGACGAGCCAGTACTTTCGATTTACCAAAAAACGCGTCTTGATTTGTCATGACTATTGACCTATCTGAGTTTTACTTTATTCGGACGATTTTATTATTTTTCTAAAAATTCTGAAAAAAGGCAAATTGCTCGCCAATACAAGCAATTTGCCTTTTTTCATTGAAATAGGAACCAAAAGACGGTTCATGATTCATTTTTCATTTAAAACTGATAACTCCCGATCGTGGCCTTTAATGCATTGGCATCTTCTTGATTCCTCCGGGCTACGCTGCTCAAATCATCCATGCTGGCAGCCACAGCATCCGATACTTGGTTTAAAGAGGTAATGTACTCCGTGCTGTCCGCGACTGTCTTTTGCATTCGATGAATGCTTTCATCAGCCTCTGTCATCACATTGCTGATTTGATGCGAAGCATCATCTATGATAGCTATCCGTTCATGTATATGGTTGGCACTTTCATGATATTGCTGCCCTACCTCCACCATATCGTCATAATCGCGCATGACATTTTGATTTAAATATTCGCTTAACCGGTCAGAACTTTGCCGCAATGTATTGACTGCCGTCACCACTTCTTTGCTGGTGGTTTTGATTTCTTTGACGGCTTCCGTAATGTTACTGCTCAAAATCCCTACATTCTGAGCTACAACCGAGAACCCTTTCCCGGCATCTCCTGCGCGTGCCGCTTCTATTCCGGCGTTTAAGCTTAAGATTTGCGTTTGTCCGGCTATTTTTTCAATCTTACCCGCAATTTCCTCGACCAGTTGAATTTGTTCAGCATCTTTGCTGGCATTTCGCATCTTTTCTTCAAGCATAGCGATTTCCTGTGATGTCTTTTGCTGATTCGCTTTCGCCGAAGTACCCGCTTGGGTGGCTCTCTCTTTCATCATGTTGGCGTACTGTTGAAGTTCCATCGTTTGTTCACTCAGCTGTTTCGCATTATCCGCCGCGCCGGAAAGCTGTGTAGATACCGACTGGCAAGACGCAGCGTTTTCGTTCAAATGATCAGCAAGAACCGAAACACTATGTATGATTTGTTGCGAGTTGTCGGTGTTTTCACGGATGGATTGATTCAAGGCGCTTCCGCTCTCCGTCAGAGACTGGATTGTTTGAAAGATATTTTGGAAAAGCGAACGAATTTGGCGCAAAAAAGCATTTGTATTTTGTGAAATCGTCTCTAATTCATCTCCACTGCGCATTTCGACTTCTTTTGTCAGATCCCCATTCCCAACCGATAACTCTTTGATTTTGTAGTTTAATTTTCGTAGATTGCGTCCAATGCTATAGCTGATCAATAATGAGCATAGTATACACAAAACGCATACCAAAATGGCTACAGAACGAATCGTCTGACGCAAGGAGGCCATTTTGTCCATAATATCATTGGCATTGATGTCGATCCCCACCAGACCTACTACCTGTCCGGCTTGATTGTAAACGGGACTATACGCGCTTAAATGGGTACCCCACTCATCGGTGAAAAATTCCTCGTCTGACAATGTTGTCCCCAGTATGGCGGTCTCGATACTGCCAGTAGATTCGAATTCCTCATAAATATCGGCAGCCGCTTCCGGATCCGTATCCACGACAAACACCCAAGAGCCATCCGCCAGCTTCTTGATAGTATAAATATATTCCAAATCTGTACTGTCTCTAAAATGTGCCATGTTTTCGTAAATTTCCAAGAATGCAGTGCCGTCTTCCATCCCCGGTTCGATCTGTTCTAATAAATCACCATCCACAAACGAAGCGGCGCTGGCGACCAATTCTTCCGTATTATGCTTCATGACATCCATCAGATTATCGGAAGCTTGACGATAAATAGAATACCCCAATCCGCTTGTTGAAAGAATCGCCATAACAGATATGAAAAGTAACAGCTTCATTGATATGGAAAGAATACGTGATTTCATAGAACCTCCTCTATAAACGCGTCGCTTGGGTTTTCATCTATCTAGCATTACATCTTTTTGT
>JAISHZ010000220.1 GCA_031262285.1 Lachnospiraceae bacterium
AGGTAATGAAACTATCCAAATTTTATGCGCAGAGGGAATCCTTGTCAAGGAGAATTGGGTAACATTTACGTGTTCTATGATTTATGTATCAAAGGCAGTGTATCCCGGACGAACCGCACAGAGCCGTGGGGAGTTTTGGGTGTTAGACTCTCTGGGCGTTCCGATGAGCCCACAGCAGTGAAAATGCGCGCACAAGCAAGCGCTCATTTTCACTTGGTCTCATCTCCACAGAACGTATAACACCCAAAACTTCCCACGGTTCTGTGCGGTTCTGTGCATCGATTCGCTATAAACGTAGATCGGCGAACTCGCCGAATTCTAACATAGAGTCTTGTAAAGGGAAGCGAAGTGTGCTATAAAATTCACGATTGATCTGCTGTCTGAAGAAAAAGTGAGGATATCCACAAGGGAGTGACGGATGAACAATATGATGACACAAGGGATAGATGGGGATGAAGAACAGATCCAAAATCCGGGAGCGATAAAACGTGTGGCGCTGTTGAATGATTTGACTGCTTTTGGACGCTGTTCGTTGGCGGTAGCAGTTCCTGTTGTGAGTGCTTTTGGATTTCAAGCGTGTCCGATTCCTACTGCTATTTTGTCCAATCATCTTGGCTTTCGGACATATTCGTATGATGATTATACACCCAAGATAAGAGGTGTCTTGGACGGGTTGGAGACTTTGGGGGTGTGTTTCGACGCGATAGCTTGTGGTTTCCTTGGAAGTGATGCGCAAATACCTTTGATTACGCGCTTTCTGGAAATCCAGTCGTTGAACCGAACGTCTTCTCCTTTGTTTTGCCTAGATCCTGTCATGGGGGATCAGGGAGAACTTTATTCTACGATTACGTCGACTCATGTTAGATCTTTACAAGATCTGGCAGCAAAAGCAGATTTATTGACACCTAATTTAACGGAAGCTTGTCTGCTCACGGACACTCCTTACCACTCCGGTGAATGGAAGGATGGTCAGTTGGCTGCAATTTGTGAAAAACTGGAGGAGCGAGCAAGCGACTCGGTTGAGGATATAAAGATTGTGATAACAGGTCTTTGGAGTGGCGAATGCGTGGGGAATTATATTTGGGAAAATCATAGTGGAAGCCGTTTTGAAATCGAAAGATCAGGAGATTCCAGACCGGGGACAGGAGATTTGTTCGCGGCAGTCTTGCTGAGTCTTACTTTACAAGGCTTTTCTTTTGCCGAAGCAGTGAAAAGAGCGGCAAAATTCGTCGCTCTTTCCATCGGTTATACACATAAGCGAGGGGTTCCTCAAAATGAAGGGGTATTGTTTGAGCCTTTGTTATCAAGAGTGATGCGTGGGAGAAGCGAAAGTGACATGAATACTTCCCACATTGACTTTTAATTTGATATCTTTATGGCTATCGTGATCAATCTCTTGACTGCGCGCAATTGCATTATATTCCTTGCCATCGATGGTGATTTTACCCATAGCGATATCTAAATCAAAATTATAGTCGTTTACTTCGCTTTGCAGTTGCAAATCCAAATTACCCACATTGCATTGGAGCGTGGCTTCCTCGTTGATTTTGGCGGCAACTATGTCCAAATTACCGGCATCAACTTTGGCGTTCAATTCTTTCACGTCGATATCAGCCACTGACATATTTCCGGCTCCGACTTTGATCTCTATCTTTTCGCCCGATAATAAGTTTAATTCCATATTCCCTGCACCGACGTTTAGGGTGATATTTTCCGCACGCAAACTTTCTACTTGTGCGTTTACCGCTCCGATCGAAAGGTCAATTTCTTCATATTCGTATTCTAGTGGAATGTATAAATCAATATAGCCACCTCGATCAATCACATTAAAAACATTTGTAGTAATGCTTTTCAGATAAAAAGTACCGTCTTCCTCATATACTTGATATTCATCAACATCATCTGTTTTCAGCCAAAAAGAGCCATCTTGCGAGTCTTTGATTCTGAGATTAGCGCCACCTACATCGATAGCGAGATTGATAACAGTACCGGTCTGGATCTGCATGGTATCGACATCTCCGGACAAAACGCTCTGCTTATCACTATAAAATGTTTTCTCCTCTATATCAAACAAATCACCATCTATCCTTACAAAATTCCGTAAAAAAGAAAACGGTCCGGAAATCGGTAAAGATTCCTCTAATGTGGTGCGAAACACTGTATGTATCACGAGGTACAATCCTCCTCCCAACAAGATAAAGATCAATCCCACAATCAATAATACTTTCATTCCTCTACGCATGGTTACTCCCTTCTGTCGGCCTTTTACCGGTGATAAAACAGAAACAATAGTGGATGATCTCTTTCCCTTTGCGGAAGATGAATTTGCATCCCTTGTTGAGCAAAGGAGTGACCTTTGCACCCATTAATAACGTCAGCAGCCACATAAGACAACCGACACCTATGCATACAAGCGCAGCGCCCAATAGCAGCAGTCCCGCATACGGTGACACGGTCAGCGTCAAAGCGCTTGATATGAGGAGCGCACCACCGGTAATAAAAAGTATGATTCCTGTTGCTCCAAATGCGATTAATATTCCATACCAAGCCACTACTAACTCAATGATCAAACCAATAACAACGAAAAACACTCCGAGCAACACCGGCATAATCGTAATCGCAACCGCGATGAGGATCAAATTGACGATAATCGGAGAGGAGACATCCTTTTTTAGATCATGGAAACCGGTCTTCACTCTATCCCGTAAATTGGATTTCGTACTCGTTTTCTCGGAAGAGTAAGAATCATAGTCATTTGACTGATGATCTGCTTGATCGTAATTGCCATACTTATCATAATTGCTAAAATTGTCGAATTTGTCATGATTATCGAAATTGTTGTATTTATCGGACTTGTCATGGTTGTCGAAATTATCGTATTTAACGAATTTGTCGTGTTTGTCATAAGGATCTGATGCCTTATCACGATCCCCATATATTGGATCCGCGTTATTTGTTCCCTTATCATGATCATTCCGGTGAAAAGTAGGATCAATGTTTGCCGAATGATCTGTATACCGGATTGGATCTGTATGGCTAGAGAAAGTAGGAGGATCATTTCTCACATCATGATCACGAGAGTCGGAGTCGTATTTCATCACTTTCCGATCTTCCGGAGAGGGATGATCGTCAAGAATTTCAACCTTGAGCTCGCGATGAATGATATCCGCCACTTTCGCAGGACTACCCAACGCTTCTAAAACGGCAGCTTCATCCTTCACACCCGCATCGTCAAAATAGTCATTATAGTATTGCAGCGCTTCTCTTCTCTCACTAGGTGCAATATCATGCAGCAAGCGCTCCAGTTCTCCCATAAAACTCCACCTGTCTTGATACTGATTTTGATTCATAACATCCCTTTCTTTCCTCTCGTTTGCTGATCGAGATTCGCCTGCTTTCCAAGAAATAACGCCGAGATCTTTTCGCAATATTGCTGCCACTCTCCCTCATAAAGTGACAACTGTGCCCATCCCTTGCTTGTCACTTTGTAATACCTCCGATTACGTCCCGAACATTCAATGTCGTAGACTTCCAAACACTCATCTTTTTGAAGCCTCCTCAGAACCGGATATAAAGTTGACTCTGAAAGATCAATCACTTGGCGAACCTCTTGCGTGATCTTATAACCATAGGTTCCTTCCGGATCCTTCGATACCACTGCCAGTACTATGGCATCTAATAGCGCCGCTCCCGCACTAAAAATCATCTTGACTCCTATCCCATACGATCCGGTGCACGTTCGATGTGCTCGGTATTTTGCACGCTGCATATGCGTTTCGTCCTACTTTTGGCTGTGCGACTATCCTTCTTTTATGTATATGCAATACTATACGAAATATAATATTGTTCTGCTAAAAATATACCGCAACTTTCTATCCATGTCAACTGATTTGTGCACGAATATTTCGATAAACTCATTCGCCGTTACCATTCAAACGCAATGTCATTGCCTTAAGACTTCTGATACAAATGTCAACTACGGGAAGCGGCATAGAATCAGCGCTTTTTTGGTTTTTCGATGCTTAAAACCCTTAAGTAAATGACATTAATTAACGCAATTTACAATCTACGTTTAGTGCTTATCAATGCACAGAACCGCACAGGGCTGAGGGGAGTTTTGGGTGTTATACGTTCTGTGGAGATGAGACCAAGTAAAAATGAGCGCTTGCTTGTGCGCTCATTTTTACTGTCTGGGCTCAACGGAACGCCCAGAGAGTCTAACACCCAAAACTGTCCCCTATTCTGTTTGGTTCGTCCGGGATACACTTCTTTTGAAACGTAGATCAGCGAAAGCTTGAACGGTAAAATCGAACAATCATATTGGTTTCCCGAATGAGATGTGATATGATAATTCTGTTCATTCAATAGCAGAATAGAGCAATACATATGGAGGAAACAATGAACACTGTAGAATATATAGCACCCTGTCACTTTGGTATGGAAGCCGTCCTCAAACGCGAAATCGTACAGCTTGGATATGAAATTACGCAAGTAAACGATGGTCGCGTTTCTTTTCGCGGAGATCGTGCGACACTGTGCCGAGCCAACATTTTCTTACGTACCGCAGAACGCGTTTTGTTGAAGATCTGTGAATTTGAAGCACTGACATATGAAGACCTTTTTCAAGGGACGAAAGCGGCGCAGTGGGAAGAATACCTACCACGCGACGCAAAATTTTGGGTTGCGAAAGCAGCCAGTGTGAAAAGCAAACTGTTTGCACCCTCTGTCATTCAATCTATCGTCAAAAAGGCGATCGTTGACAGACTGTCGAGCAAATATCATATCGAACAGTTCCCGGAGGACGGGGATGCTTATCCCATAAGAGTGTTTCTCTACAAAGATCACGTCACCATCGCCTTAGATACCACAGGAGATTCCCTACACAAAAGAGGATATCGCAAATTGGCGGCTCCCGCGCCGATTTCAGAAAATCTTGCAGCAGCTATTTTGCAGTTAACTCCATGGAAAGGCGAGCGTCCTTTGGTGGATCCTTTCTGCGGTAGCGGCACGATTCCGATTGAAGCAGCGATGCTTGCTTGTCATGTCGCGCCGGGGGTGATGAGACACTTTACATCGGAAAGCTGGCAGCATATTGCGGATGTTGCTCAATGGAGAGCGGCACAACAAGAAGCACAAGACATGGAAGACTTTTCTGTGGAGACCGATATACAAGGGTATGACATGGATGAAAACGCGATTCGGATAGCGCGAGAAAATGCGCATATCGCCGGAGTGGCACAGAAAATCCATTTTCAACGCCGTCCCATGGAAGAATTGAGCCATCATCGAAAATACGGATTTGTGGTCACCAATCCACCCTATGGAGAGCGGATGACACAAACGGATTTGCCTCAACTATATCATACTTTGGGTCAACGCTATCAAATGTTGGATTCATGGAGTATGTACGTGATCAGCGGTTATGAAGCAGCAGAACGCGATATTGGTCGAAAAGCAGACAAAAATCGAAAAATTTATAATGGGATGATCAAGACTTATCTTTATCAATATTTAGGTCCCAAACCGCCGAAACGCCATAGCGAGCCGAACTGAAAACTGTAATAAAAGGAAGATCGAGCGTTACAACAAAGTCGACTGTCGCTTTATAGCGAGCCGAATTGAAAACCGTAATAAAAGGAAGATCGAGCGCGACAACAAAGTCGGCTGTTGCTTTATAACGAACCGAACTGAAAACCGTAATAAAGGAAGGGTAACTTGAAAACAAAGAACGCTGGAAAAATAGATTTGAATCATATGATATATGTAGTTTGGATCGGCGTTTGTATGCTGTGCTTCACGGTTCTGATCGTATATCAGCCGCCCAGAACGATAGTGGTCGAGGATCACTCCGGCAACCAAAGTAGTCAACAGCCGGATGCGGATACAACCCAAGAAACGGTTTTGCTTACTTTTTCGGTGGATTCAGAAGTGACCGGATTGCATATTCCCTTGCAAAACTCCTCGTGGATTAAGCAAGTAACCATAGAAAATCGCTACATGACCAACGAATTGTGGATTACGTTGGAGCAGACAGATGACACCGGCGCGAACCTTTCTTTTTATGAAGAAAATCCCCTATCCGGAGAAGCAGCAGGAGCGTTGACCGGACAAGTCGAAAGAATTCAAGGAGGGATTCAGTTAAAAATTCGCTTTCCCATGATTTATGAATACAAAACAACACTTGTAGGGAATGTACTGCAAGTAGAAACAGCGCTGCCGAGCGAGATATATGATCAAATCATTGTTGTGGATCCTGCTTTTGGCGGAGAAGAAGCGGGAAAGAAAGCGTTTGGGACGACTGAGGCTTCCATTGCCTTAGAAATCGCGAAACTGCTAAAGGGAAAATTGGATCAAACCAAGATCAAGGTTTATTATACTCGACTCGACGATACCTTTGTGGACGTCAAAGACAGAGCAGCTCTCGCAGACAGAGTAGGAGCAGACTTTTTGATCAGCATTGCAACATCTTTTGATCCTGTGGAAGCGTTGCGGTATGGGATTACCAGTGTTTATAACGGCAAATATTTCATCCCTGAATTCGGGAATGTTGACTTAGCTGATTTAATAGAGCGTGAAGTGGTAACAGCGGTTACAGGCAAGGCGGAAGGGTTATATGATGTGTACCGTGAGATGGAAAGTGTTGAGAACACCGATCTCCCCGACCATGTTTTGTTCTATACGAAAATCCCTGCCATGCAATTGCGCGTAGGGTATCTTTCGAATTGGGACGAAAATATCCTTCTTCAAAAATCAAAATACCAAGAAAAAATAGCCGATGGAATCATCAGCGCCATATTAAAGGCGTATGAATTTATAGAAACGCTACCATCGATAGAGTGACCGTTCCGTTCAGTGCGTCAGGTCACAAATCGCGTATTAAGACCCAAGAAAGGTTCATAAACGAAATACGGAGGAAGTCAATGAGGGACACCAAGGAGTTGTTTGAGAAAACGATGATTTTCGCCACAGAAAACGCAGGTAAAATGCATGAAATCCGACAAATCATGCTAGGTTGCGGATGGACGATTCTGTCAGCCAAAGAAGCCGGGATAACGATGGATGTTGAGGAAACCGGTATGTCATTTGCGGAGAACGCACTTCAAAAAGCACGATTTGCGGCGAAGCAGATTCAAACAAACAAGGCATTCTTTGAGAAAAGACAGAATGTGTTGATCGTAGCGGATGATTCGGGATTGGAAATTGATGCATTAAATAAAGAACCGGGGATTTATTCAGCCAGATATATGGGTGAGAAAACATCCTATGAAATCAAAAACGCGAATCTCTTGGAACGAATGAAGGATGTGGCAACGTCACAAAGAACCGCACGATTTGTGTGTGCGATTGCAGCGGTTATGGTCAATGGAGAGGAACAGGTCTTTGTAGAAACAATCGAAGGGATGATTGCGAATGAGCCCAGAGGAGAAAATGGGTTTGGGTATGACCCTATTTTTTGGCTGCAAGAATATGCCATGACTTCTGCACAGCTTTCAGAAGAGCATAAAAATGAGATCAGTCATAGAGCGAAAGCTTTGCGGAAACTTAGGGAATCGTTGCGTATCGAGGAAAAAGTTTGAAAGTAAGGGAACTCTCTAACGCCTTGATTGGTACGCGCGCCTTTGGCACGCAGACGGGAGCAAGTATAAAAGAAGAATGCATACGTTTCGTAACATCCGGCGATGAACAAACGCGAATCGTAGATAGGACAAACAAATGAGAATACTAATAGCCAGTGATACGCATCGCAAGAACAATAATTTTCTTTCCATCATCGAAAAGCAAAAACCACTTGATCTACTTATTCATTGCGGTGACGCAGAAGGAAGCGAATATGCACTGAGCAAAGCAGCGGATTGTCCGTCTCACTTTGTAACAGGCAACAACGATTTTTTCTCACGTTTACCGCAGGAGGTAGAGATTGTCTTGGGAGAACACAAGATAATGGTGGCTCATGGACATACTTATGGCGTGATGATGGGAAATGAAAGACTCAAAGAAGAAGCCAAATCACGCGGCGCGGATTTGGTACTTTATGGGCACACACACAAACCGATCATTGATCGCTCTGACAAAAGAATCATAGCCGTGAATCCCGGCAGTCTGTCTTATCCGCGACAAGATAATCGAAAACCATCTTATATCATGATGGAAATAGATGAAGAAGATGAGTATCATTTTACGATTGTATATTTGTCATAAAAGACGATCGATTTATTTTCAGAAGATCTCTTATTTCCACAAGATTTCTGATTCTAATAAGATTTCTTGTTTTAAAAAGATCTCTTATTCCAACAAGATCTCTTCCACCGTTACAAAGGTATATCCTTGTTTTTGCAGTTCCTCGATAATATCAAGAGCTGCTGTGATGGAGGTAGGAGAGGAATCGTGCATTAAAATGATATCGTTTTCTTGGAC
>JAISHZ010000247.1 GCA_031262285.1 Lachnospiraceae bacterium
AGAATCGGTGTATAGTGATTCGTGTTTTAGAGAACGCAACCATTTCACAATACGAGAGGACTTAGCATGGCGAAATACTTGGTAATCGTGGAATCACCGGCAAAAGTAAAGACCATTAAGAAATTTTTAGGAGCCAACTATGAAGTGGCAGCCAGCAATGGACATGTGCGTGACCTCCCCAAGAGCCAGTTGGGATTTGACGCGGAGCATGACTTCGAACCCAAATATATCACCATACGAGGCAAAGGCGACATCTTGGCATCTTTGCGAAAAAGTGTAAAAAAAGCTGAAAAAGTTTATCTCGCAACTGACCCTGACCGCGAAGGCGAAGCCATTTCTTGGCATTTGCTAAAAGCGTTAAAATTAGAAGACAAAAAAGTATACCGTATTACATTCAATGAAATTACCAAAAACGCGATCAAAGAATCTTTAAAACACGCCAGAGAAATCGACATGGATCTGGTTGACGCGCAACAAGCGAGACGTATGGTGGATCGCATGGTAGGTTATCGCATTTCCCCCTTACTTTGGGCGAAGATCAAAAGGGGACTCAGCGCAGGCAGAGTACAATCTGTAGCGTTGCGCCTTATTTGCGACCGCGATGAAGAGATCAATGCATTCCTCCCCGAAGAATATTGGACACTGGATGTCAACCTCAAAGCCGACGGGGAGAAAAAACCCTTTACTGCCAAGTATTACGGTACAGAAGACGGAAAACGTCGGATCGCCTCAAAAGAAGAAATGGACACACTACTTGCACAGTTAAACGGAGCCACCTACCGTGTGACGGAAGTGAAACGAGGCGAACGTGTGAAAAAAGCACCGCAGCCCTTTATTACATCGACCTTGCAGCAAGAAGCCAGCAAGACGCTCAATTACTCTACACAAAAAACCATGCGATTGGCGCAGCAACTCTATGAAGGTCTCGAGATCAAAGGAGAAGGCACCGTTGGCTTAATCACGTACTTACGTACGGATTCGACTCGAATCTCAGAAGAAGCCAAAACGACAGCGTTAGACTATATTGCGCGTGAATATGGTGCACCGTATGCCTTGCAAGAAGGCGAACTCAAAAAGACCACCACCAAGATTCAAGATGCGCATGAAGCGATCCGTCCCACTGATTTGTCCAGACTTCCCGTGATGATCAAAGACCAAATCCCCAGAGATCTCTATCGATTATATCAGCTGATCTGGAAACGCTTTGTTGCCAGTCGCATGAGTGCTGCTGTTTACGAAACGATATCTGTCAAAATAAAAGCGAACAACCACCTCTTTACACTCGCCGCATCCAAACTACAATTTCCCGGATTTACAATGGTCTATTCAGAACTAGATGATGCTGTTCCCGATGAGAAAGCGCGGATGAACGTTATCGCCGGTAGTCTCAACACCGGTATGGAACTGGAATATGTAGAACAGGAACCCAAGCAACATTTTACGGCTCCGCCGCCACATTACAATGAAGCATCCTTAGTCAAAGCGTTGGAAGAATTGGGAATTGGACGCCCCAGTACTTACGCACCCACCATCACGACCATCATGGCACGTCGATATGTGGCGAAAGAAAACAAGAACCTATATGTGACTGAGTTGGGTGAAGTTGTAAATCATATGATGAAAAAAGCTTTTCCGACGATCGTAGATGTCAATTTTACCGCGACGATGGAAGCACTTTTGGATGATGTCGAAATGGGTAATGTTCCATGGAAAAGCGTCGTTTCCAATTTTTATCCGGATTTAGACGAAGCAGTCAAAAAAGCCCAAAACGAATTAGACGAAATCAAAATAGAAGATGAAGTAACCGAGGAACTTTGCCCGCAGTGCGGTAAAAATATGGTCATCAAATATGGTCCTCATGGCCGCTTCTTAGCTTGCCCCGGATTCCCCGACTGTCGCAGTACCAAACCCTATTTTGAAAAAATCGGTGTATTGTGTCCGAAATGCGGGAATGATATCGTGATCAAAAAGACTAAAAAAGGAAGACGCTATTTTGGCTGTAGTAACTATCCGGATTGCGATTTTATGGTATGGCAGAAACCATCCAACCATAAATGTCCGGATTGTGGACAAATGATGCTGGAAAAAGGCAATTTCTTGGTATGTATGAACGATGAATGTAAAAAGACCATTGAAGCCAAAGAGGAATAGAAGCGATTATGTTACTATGAACGCTGAAAGCGTGAATAGTAACACGATTATCACAAAAAATTGTATTATTTTTAATAATTTGTTGTATTTTTGATACCAATATGTTAGTATACTGAGTATACAAGTTTTTCATGGAAAAGGAACAGATGAGTTGTCGAATGATCATGCTGGAAATGACTCGACAGGTATTGTACACGAAAGTAATATCCATAAGAAACGGAGGAGATGATATGGGTAGCATCCAATTACTGGATAAGACCAGGAAAATTGGCAAACTCTTACATAACAACAACTCCAGCAAAGTGGTTTTTAACGATATTTGCCGCATTATGCAGGAGATACTTGAATCCAATATTTTGGTCATCAGCAAGAAAGGCAAGATTTTAGGTGTCGGCAAAAGCGAGCAGATCCTTTCTTTAACGGAGCTGTTGGATGAGAGTATGGGAAGTTTCATCGACCCGATCTTGAACGAGCGTTTGTTGGGGATTTTATCTACGAAAGAGAACGTAAATTTAGCGACTTTGGGATTTGAAGGCTCGTATATTGAGAAGATTCAAGCGATCATTGCACCAATTGAGACCGCAGGCGAGCGACTGGGAACCCTGTTTATATACAAACAAGCTGACCAGTATGGAATAGATGACATTATCTTATGCGAATATGGGACGACAGTCATCGGTTTAGAGATGCTTCGGTCGGTCAATGAAGAAAGTGCAGAAGAAAACCGCAAAGTCGAAGTCGTAAAATCAGCGATTAGTACGCTTTCTTTTTCAGAAATGGAAGCGATTACACACATATTTGATGAACTTGGTGGCATGGAAGGCGTTTTGGTTGCCAGCAAAATAGCAGATCGCGTCGGAATTACTCGTTCCGTGATCGTCAATGCACTTCGCAAGTTTGAAAGCGCGGGTGTGATCGAATCACGCTCTTCCGGCATGAAAGGTACTTATATCAAAGTTTTAAATGATGTCGTGTTTGACAAAATGGCGGAATTAAAACGCAATATTTAATCGGATCGTCACAGAATACACAAGGAATTGCATGAATCGCACAGTTCCTCACTAAGCAACACACAGTTCATTTCTTAGCGAAAATGCGATCAAATGCAATGAAATATTGACAAATCAAATCACATACACGGAAGGATAGAATTGCAAATGGATTTGTTGAGAAACTCAATAAGTCTTTTTGTTGTGTTTGGAAAAGTGGATGATATTATCATGATAGGCAGCAATCCCCTCATGATTTTCGTGATTTTTTCGAAATTGATTGTTGAGGTTTCACAACAAACTGCTATAATGAATAAAGATCGCCATAGGAAGAAAGGATCAGAGATGTTTCAATCAAGTGCATTCAATTACATTGACATTCTTGACAAAGCGGCAGACGCGAACCTTAAACGATTCGAAGCGTTGTCCAACAATATCGCCAATGCCACTACACCCAATTACAAAAGACAAGATGTTTCTTTTGAGGACGAGCTCAAAAAAGCCTTGTCCGGTGGAAGTGATCGACAGACTCTCGATGAACGCGTAAAGAAAATAGATATCGATCGCTTGAACCCAGTGTCCTATGTGGACAATGCCGGATTTTCGTATCGCCTTGACGGAAATAATGTGGATCCGGATGCTGAGTTTGTGATGGTAGCAGAAAGCCAAATTAAATACACAGGACTTATGCAAAGTTTAACACAAGAATTCCAAAATTTGCAAAGTGTTATGAAGTAATTGTTACTATTCACAGCCACTATCCCACACAAAGGGTCGCAAGTAATTACGAAGCGCATACGACGCGCAGAAGGAGCCATATGGGTATGTTTACCGCATTTAATATCAGTGCTTCAGGACTTTCTGCACAAAGATATCGAATGGACATCATTTCGGAAAATATTGCAAACGCCAATACTACGCGTACGCAAGATGGTACTCCATACGTTCGTAAAGTGGTGACATTCCAAGAAAAAGGAAGTTCCCCGTCTTTTGACAGCATATTGACCGACCATTTGACAGGGCAATACATGGAGTCTATGTCAAGCAGGCGAAACGGCGGCGGAGTGAAAGTGAGCAGCGTAACCGAAGATACATGGACACCTGCGGTACGCGTATATGATCCATCGCATCCCGACGCAGATGAAGATGGTTACGTAACAGGACCGAATGTGAACATTATCGCAGAAATGACGGATTTGATTGATGCCAGTCGTGCCTACGAAGCGAATAATACCGCATTCACAGCGGCAAAAAGTATGGCGGTGCAAGGACTTCAAGTCGGAAGACAGTAATCGCCCAATTT
>JAISHZ010000383.1 GCA_031262285.1 Lachnospiraceae bacterium
TTTCGTAACACAGGAAATCGTCCTGCAAATAAAAACAGTTCGGTTTGAAATTATAGCAACCCCATAAAACAGTTGACATTTTTAGACGAAAGCCGAGTTCGCTGTCCGCATCCGGAATGATGTTGAGCGTTTCCTGTTCATCTTCCTTGTACCACTTTCCTATAAAACTCATATACTTACTCCTTCACAAAAATTTTATCTGCGCTCTGCCTTTAAAAGAATTTATGATATGATGCTGACTTTCTCCATATCCTGCAAGTAAGGCGTTCCTTTCGCCGCACCATAACCCAAAAGGATACCGATACCGATTTCAAATCCTTCCGGAAAGCCAAGGCGTTCGCGAAACTCCTCTCTTTTGTCGCCCGCAAAGCAAAATGCTGCAAATCCCAACATACAACTGTCCATCCCTAAGGCGGTCGCTCCTAAGCAGACATTTTCTGCCAATATCCCGCAGTCGAACATCTCCGCTCCTGCCGAGTGGGCTGATCCATGCCCGCACCGCTGTGTCCACTGACAGATTGGTACGTTGAAACAACGATGCGCCGCAGACGAGCGATCTTGTGCAGCGGATAGAGTGCGATCGCCATTTGTATGGTTGATCAGTTCGGATTGCCGGATAGAAGGTTGGTTCTCTTGAGACTTCTCTATTGATTCTCACTCACATAAATCTGCGCCCTGTTTTGTATGATGTCTGTCACTTGTTCCAAGGTCTTGGAGCCGTTAAAATATAAGTCGGCTTCTTCTAGGATGATCGTCATGATGTCATCGGTTTCAGGTATGATTCTGACTGCGGAATCGATCAGCGTGTACAACCCATCTACGTCCTCTTGGGTAACTGCGGGTAATTCAATGGGGTCGTTTTGAGCAAATTTTATCATGCTTCTAATCATAATAGGTTCGCCATTTGGACCCCTCGTATGTGGTGAGACTATTAGTTCATCATTCATAAGTTCTGTCATGCGCTTTTCTAATATTTTTCTATTCGCATGAAAGGCAGCGTTATAAAATTCGTCATCTTCATCCGTAAGTAAACTCTCCAGAAATGACCACGCACCTTCTTTGTTTTTAGACTGCGCTGTAATGGAAAAAACCCCATTCGATGCATCCAATCCGACACCACTTTTTCCATCCGGTGTAGGGTAGCCAATGAAGTTGAGCTGCTCCCCCGCAGTCACAAGTTTAGCTTGATATAAGTCAAAACTAGTAAAAACACTTTGATAAAGTAATGGTTCGTCATTTTCGGCATATCCGGTATCTATTCCATTCGAAAAACGATTTGCTAATTCTAATAATTCTTTAAACGCCTTCCCATCAAAATGACATGTTCCATTCTCCGTATCAATAAAAGAGTTTATATAGAAAGATGTAAAATACTGTAACATGTAACGCTTCGATGTGGATTGGAGAATGGAACGACCCGAGTTTTCATCCATGAAAGATATGAATTCATCAATTGTCATACCTGTTCGATTCCCTAGATTTGATTGTTTGCCACACAATACTTGCAAGGAAAATTCAATAGGTAGACCAACGAGTTTACCCTCATATGTAAATGCGTTGACTACACTGACTACGAGATCTTCTTTTTTTAATGTTTGACTTTGTGCTAACATTTCATTTAAATCCACAAAGACATCTTTTTCGGCATAAGAATCCCAATTCACTTCATAGGAAGGAAGCATCAGTATATCCGGCGCTTGTCCGGCGACAATTTCGCTATTTACGATTGCCATGGCATCATTGCGCTCATCCTTGCCTATACTACCATCAACATCCA
Organism: Lachnospiraceae bacterium; assembly: GCA_031262285.1. The sequence continues at coordinate 1,778 of JAISHZ010000383.1, forward strand.
TGTATGTCTTTACAACAATCTCATATTTATCACTATTTTTATTGAAAGCGGCAATCTCCTTACCGAAGTTTGTAGCATAAGAATCATAAAATGTGCCAAGAACAATCACTTCCTTATCCGGCAAGTCTGCTCGCAGTGTCTTTGTAAGAATACTAAGCGAGGTATCCGGTGTATTATCCACCCAGTTGTCCATAGCCGCAACAAATCTGCCATCCGTTAGTTTCGTTACCTGGCGGACAGACAACCCCTCAATATTACAATCTATCCAGTCCAAAATTTTAGTCATTACTTCTGCCGATGGGTCAAATTCAAATAGGCTGTTACCGTCAAAATAAAACATATTGCCATCGAAACCGGTTGTTAGCGATCCACCGCTGCTAGTACTATGAACATCGTATGTCTTCTCCAAAGATTTCGATTGAAAGTTTAGCCTCGCTAACCATTGTGTATTCGATTGTTGATAAGCCATGTAGACTATGCCGTCTTGGTCAGTTGCTAAACCGCTTAGGATTCCTGAAGGTTCTATTTGACCATAGAACGCTCCGGACATATCGTATAACCAAATAGTTTGATTATCAGCCAGATAGAGATTGCCTTCTCCATCCAATGCCATATAAAATACAAATGATTTTGAGATACTACTCTTTCCCGATTCTTGGAGTTGCACCTCTGATAACTTCTGACCCATATCATTGTATTTTGCAATGATATGGTTTGGTGAGGATTCATCCAATACTGTCAATCGCCACAAAATATAGAAATCGCCATTGATATCCCGCCTCATGTGATAAGGAGAATAAGACGACAGCGAGTCTAGGGAAGATTTTATCGGCTTTACGTTTTCGATCAACGATTGAGAAACCAGCCGATAGCCATCATTACCATCGTCCTCTTCAATATAGTAACAGGCATCTTGCGTCAGCACGACACAGGACGAATCAATGGCTGTATCTTTGATAAGTGTTTTATAAGTTGATACATACACAAATTCATCTGCATCTAACGTTTCCGTCTCCAACAGCAATGTGCCTTGAGGCACTTCCTTCGTACAACTCATGAACACTATTCCGCACATGATCAAACATAGTGCGTAGGTTGCGAT
>JAISHZ010000329.1 GCA_031262285.1 Lachnospiraceae bacterium
AGGAAAAGAAAGCGCTTCGATATCGTTCGGATAACGAACTCATCATTACGCCGATGAATGTAAAAGAACCTAAGCATGGCGGCGCAGTGACGATTTTGAACATTGTACTTGGTTTGGTGATTGGCGTGCTGGCAGCGTGTTTTTTGATTCTGCCTACGGCAGTTACCAACACGCGAAATGATGCGGAAGCAGAAAATGCAAAAATCTACAACGAAATGGATCTGAAAACAGCTCGCATTACAGAATTAGAGCAAGCTGCCATAAAAGACCGCGAACAGATCGCACAATTAGAAGAGGCGATCTCTCAGTTGAAAATCGATCAAACCAAAGCGGATGAAATCGACACCTTGTTAAACGCCGCAGTGACGTATCTAACCACTGCGGATGTGCTAGAGACGGACGCACAGCTAACGATCGCGAGACAAAGCATTGATTTTGAACAAGCATCGGATTCGGCAAACCAACTCTATGATTCCTTGGTTTTGGCGATTGGCGAAGAGGTTTCAGTTGCACTTTATGAGCAAGGCAGAGAGTTATATGACGAAGACGACTATGTACAAGCATTGTCAGTTCTGCAAAGAGCCTGTGAATACAATGCCGAGAACTGGGATGCACTATATTACTTGGGTCATGCATATCGAATGAACGAAGACTACGCGAACGCCAGACTATGCTACGAAGCTTTTGTTACAGCATTGCCTCGTACAGAACGCGCGTCCAGAGCCAGAGAACACCTTCAAAATATGCCGCAGACTACTCCCTAGTATGAAACACGTAAGAATACCCACACATAAGAAGAACGACCCAAGCAGGGCTGTTCTTTTTTATATGCTCCTAAAGATGAATATGCGAATACGCAATATGGAATGAAGAAAGGAATCAGAAGTAATGGACGATTTTCGGGTAATTGACAACTGTCTGATGATTAAGATGCCGGAGGAAGTGGATCACCACCTTTCGTCATACATCAGTGAGAGAGCGGATTATTACATCATTCGTCAAAATGTCAGTCATGTGGTCTTTGACTTTGAAAGCACTAAGTTTATGGACTCATCCGGTGTCGGGATCATCATGGGGCGTTATAAAAAAATTTCGTGTTTTGGGGGAAAAGTATTTGCGATTCATGCGGATCGTCAAATGAAAAGAATCCTCACGATTTCCGGCTTGACCAAAATCGTAGAAATTATTGAGGATTGAGGGTACGGATGATGCAACTTAATTTATTTAAATCGGGAGGACAAAAATGCTGACCAAAACGGAGAAGGAATCTTTTTTAAGCAATTCGGGGGCAGAAGGATGTATGAAAAATGAGATGGAAATAAGCTTCGATGCTATATCAAGCAACGAGGGCTTTGCCAGAGTCGCCGTTGCGGCGTTTATCTCCCATCTAAACCCAACGATGGAAGAGTTGTCGGACGTGAAAACCGCTGTATCAGAGGCGGTCACCAATTCCATTATACACGGTTACGAAAATGTATATGGATACGGCAGACATGGAGAAAGTCATCCGGCGTATCTTGAATTTCACCCCGGCAAAATTCGAATTGTCTGCTGCTTGGAAAATTCCATTTTACATATCGAAGTGCAGGACTTTGGCAAAGGTATGGAAGATGTGGAAAAAGCGATGGAACCTCTGTATACTACACGGCCGGAATTGGAACGTTCCGGGATGGGCTTTGCTTTTATGGAAGCTTTTATGGATGAGTTGGAGGTGGAGAGTCAAGTAAGCAAAGGCACCGTCGTTCGCATGAAAAAGAAGCTTGGTGTCGGACCGTGGATTTATCGGGAGGAATAGAGTAGAGGAACCCCATGGAAGAGGTATCAGTACTAATTGCGAGATCACAAACAGGCGATAAAGAAGCAAGAGATGTACTGATCGAAAAAAATCTGGGACTGGTACGACATATCGTGAGACGATTCATCGGTCGCGGCTACGAGCCGGAGGATTTGTTTCAAATTGGGTGTATCGGGCTCATCAAAGCGATAGATAAGTTTAACCTTGAGTTGGGCGTGCAGTTTTCTACCTATGCCGTACCGATGATCACGGGTGAGATCAAGCGCTTTCTGCGTGACGATGGGCTTGTGAAGGTTTCCAGAACGCTAAAAGAACATGGGATGCGGGTCAAGATTGCCAGACAAAACCTCCAATCTACCTTGAATCGAGAACCTACTTTGCAGGAAGTTGCCACGCAAGCGATGTTAACGGTCGAGGAAGTCGTGATGGCGATGGAAGCCGGGATTGAGGTGGAATCCATCTATAGCAGCATCTATCAAGACGATGGCAGCGAGATGTTTTTGGTGGACCGCGTGGTTCGCGGACAAGCCGGAGCGGTTGGGTCGAGTCATGCGGTAGGGAGCGGGAATGAGGACGTAGAAAAAGAAGAGTTGCTCAATCACCTGTTGTTGGAACAGTTGATGGATGGGCTTCTTCCTAATGAGCGGGAATTGATTGGGATGCGCTATTTTGAGAATAAGACGCAGAGCCAGGTAGCGCAACTACTGGGGGTTAGCCAGGTGCAAGTGAGCCGTATGGAGAAGAAGATATTGCTGCGAATGCGGCATATGGCGGAGTGATAGACTAGAAGCATTGAACCTCACCAAAGTATACGTTGTGCATGACATTCCCTTACAGGAATCCAAGACCCTCTTTACCCTATAAATGATGTATTGAAGACTGTTGCCAAGAGAGATGGCTACCCTCCCATAATCCCGCCTCTGTGGGTATACTTCCGATAATTGTCCGGCACGGAGAGACACACGCAAACGATGCGACTTACGTCGCCGAGGACGTGCAATTTAAGATATACTGGCGGGTAGACATCACGACCCGCCACATCGTGCGGTTTCAGGATAAACTCTACGACATGATCTGAAAGGATATGTTCGAGGTGTACAAAAGGATTTGAAGGTTTACGGGAAGCGGCGTGGGTAATTATTTTATTTGCGTTTACCGTGACAATTAAAATACTGTTGATTGTAATTCATCGCAGTTATTTTAAAGTCCGCCAAATATTCACTTATATTATATTTGGTTAATATGTCATTTTCGTATTTAAACAGAGTGCTTGAGCACATAATGAAAATTTGATTAAAACTTTATGTTTTGTTTTTTTATGCGGTTGTAACTTTAGTGTTATTAGTATCAAGCATGTATACTGATGAAAAGATAAATAAAGCGTTATTGTAGAACTTTTTATAGCTGTATAATTTTTCGTCTTTACCTTTTATTGCCTCGCTTAAAATATCAGAATTTTCATAGATTTTGAATTCAATGGAATTCATATCTTCTGAAAATCTGTCTGAAATCATTCTGCGTTTGTCTAATTTTTTTAAATGTTCTGCTTTTTCTTCGGGTGAAAAATCATGCCCGAAAATTTCGTTGACTATGCTTAAATCACTTCTATGTTCTTTCGGCGCATCAGAAGTTACCTCAACACCGATAGAACCTACTTGTATATCGGGCTTGTCCTGTATCCATTCAATATTGAAATCAATAGGTAAAAAGCCTATTTTGCTAAGTACAAGCGCAGCATATATTTCGAAATATGTGGTATTATATTTACTCATAAATCCTCCTTTCTTTTGTCTATGCAGAACTCCGCAGATTGTCTGTCATTATTGGTTGTATAGTAAAATCCTACAAGATTTGCAGGTTCAATGAATAAAAACCCGTTTACCCTTTATATCAGATACGGTAGACTGATGTCAAGAAAGCTATAATCAAATTAGTATATTTCCACATCGCCAAATAAAGAGAAAGTGAAGTGCTCAGCTGGATGAACCTATACCATGATGGTGTCATACTAGGACTAAAAAATTATGCCAATTAGCAGATTTCGATGGAGGCTTCGTATAAGTATGAATAATCATAAAAACATTATAAATTACTTCGTAATGTGTGTCAGTGAATTTGCCATAAAATTCAAAACAGAGGAAAAACAAGCTTACAATTACCTGTCGCAATATGGCGGGATAGCATTTTTGACAGAGCATTATGAGGTTGAACATACACTGAGTTTAGACGATGCTGTTGAAGACATGGCTCTCGTTAGCCGGAAAAACGGAGGTGCTTTATGATTAAAACAAAAGCTCTTATTGAGAGGATTGTCACCGATATGGTTTCCTTTATTGTCGAGGATAAAAAAGTCACCATAGTACAGGCAATGGACGTGGTTTATAACTCTGCGATTTTTGACAAATTAGCCGACAATGAAACAGGACTTTACAAAAAAAGCTCGGCTTATGTATATGCTCTTTTGCAAGATGAGATTGCCAATGAGCAAATCGTTCAGAATGAAATCTGAGGCTTGGATCCTGCAAATGTGTTGCTAGTAGGCATCAAATTATGATAAGAAAAACAAGAAACACACCTGTCTGATCGAAAAGATGAATAGACCCATCTGCGGTGTGGGTAACTATTTCCCGCGTTTACGCTAAAGAGAGTTTGCAGATCTAAGAGTCCCTCGTTAGTGGCGGGTGAGACCGACTCGTAATATTTGGGAGTTATGAATAAAATGATTACGAATAACAAAATCGATTATAAAGCAGTACTCAGCGAAATAAAAGTTGATTCCTATGAAGAAACGAGCAATTATTTATATGAAATTTTGCCTGATTATTGGTGTTGGATATATAAAAAACAGGTTGGCACCACAGGTGAGATTCTACAGTTTAAACAAAATGGATTCGAATACCTTTTTGATTTGACCTCCACAAACCAATCAGTACGTCATGATGATAGAGTTATCGCCGCTTTCGGATTCTCAAAACTCCCAGAAAACAAAAGAGACACACATCGTATTCATGGATTCCTCCAAGGGGTAATGACTGGTAAAAATGCGGGTGATAAGGGACATTTTATCGCTCACGCTTCCGGTGGAGGTTTAGATGTTAATTTGTTTCCACAACGGCAGGATATAAACAGGGGTCTTTCTCAACGAGGAAAGGTTTGGAGATCTATGGAGCGTTATTGTTCAAAACATCCGGGAACCTTCTTTTTTACCAGACCAACCTATACTGATCACTCATGGAGACCAAGCGAACTCGAAATGGGTATACTTCTTAGTCCAAACGACCTCTGGGTGGAAAGCTTTGAGAACTGAAAGAAAGAATCGAATGAATCAAAGATTCCCTTTACCCTATAAATGATGTGTGGTAGACTTTTGCCAAGAGAGATTGTTATAATCTTGTTCGAGATTCCGGCGTCACCAAATAAAGGAGACCATGCATATGGGTATCTATCTAAACCAAGGCAATGAGGGGTTTCAAATTGCACTACGTTCAGAAATCTATATAGATAAATCAGAACTCATTGCCCACACCAATAAACTCATAGGGACAGAACAGCGTTACCTGTGCGTCAGCCGCCCTAGGCGCTTTGGAAAGTCTATGGCAGCCAATATGCTTAAAGCTTATTATGGAAAAGGATATGATTCAAAACCCCTATTTTTGCCGTTAAAAATCGCCGAGGCATCATCTTTTGAGGAACATTTGAATCAATATGATGTCATTCATTTGGATATTCAAGGGATATTGGCATGGGCAAATGGATTTGGAAACCTTATCAGTTATTTGGAAAAGGATGTAATTGAGGAACTAAGAAGGGTTTACGGCGATCTATTCCCACAGGCAGAAACGAGTCTATCAAAAGTTGTTAATACAATATATGAATCAAAAGATTATACTGGCAAAGGGTTTATCTTCATCGTTGACGAATGGGACTGTATTTTTCGAGAAGCAAAAGGTAACAAAGAAGCTCAGCGAAAGAGGCGTTTATCCCCAATTTCGAAGTCCGGGAAGAGTTTGT
>JAISHZ010000344.1 GCA_031262285.1 Lachnospiraceae bacterium
ACGATCTCCGATAATCAATTCACGCTGCCCGCGACCGATCGGAATCATGGAATCAATGGCTTTGATCCCGGTCTGCAATGGCGTATCCACACTTTTTCTGGTAATAACGCCACTAGCTACACGCTCAATCCTGCGAAAACGATTCGTTTGAATCGGTCCCTTACCGTCAATCGGCTGCCCGAGCGAATTGACCACACGTCCGGACAATGCATCGCCTACGGGAACTTCCACAACACGACCTGTTGTTTTTACAGTATCACCTTCGTTAATATTCTTGTGGCTTCCCAAGAGCACCGCGCCGACATTATCTTCTTCCAGATTCAATACCATACCATAAACTTCACCCGGAAACTCTAACAGCTCTCCCTGCATGGCGTTTTCCAGTCCATGTACGCGGGCAATGCCATCAGCCACTTGAATTACGGTACCTACATCCGATACGTCCATGATCGACGCATATCTTTTAATCTGTTCCTTAATCACAGAACTGATTTCTTCCGGTCTCAAATTCATGGGTCTGTATGCACCTTTCTATCTTATTTGCAGATCTATATCATATGCAAACATATTACATTTGAGTAATATCGTAACTATGCGTCATATCTAAACTTGCACATTGGACAATTGTTTTGATAAATTGTGTAGTTTTGTTTGTACACTTCCATCTACCACACGATCTTTCATCTGAATCACGATACCACCGATCAACTTCTCATCTACTGAATATGTGATATCGATTTCTTCATATGATGTCGTCCTCAACAATTTGCGAAGAACTTTCTCTTTCATTTCTTCTGATAGTGGAAAAGCAGTGATCACCGACGCGGTTCCGATTTTCTTTGCTTCTTTGATTTTCTCAGAGAAATTTGTCAAAATCGCACGATATTCTTTGTATCGCTCCTTGGAAATCAGCAAATACAAAAACGCTTCCATCTCTTTGCTGATTTTCCCGCCAAACACTGCTTTTATAAACTCCATTTTTTGTGTCTTCGTGATCGCGGGATGTAGCATCAACTGATCCATATCGGGATTGTCCTGCATGGTATGAAGCAGCCACTGCGCTTCTTGCAAAAGCTGATTTGAATCATCTTCCATCGCCAATTCAAACAGCGCTTCTCCATATACATTCGCCGCTAATTTAGCCATGTGCTTTCACCTATTTCCTTCAGAGTATCCTCGATCAGTTGATCTTGTTTGGCATTGTCCATCGAAGACGCGACCAATTTCCCCGCCATCAAAGAAGCCACCACGATCATCTCGCGCTTGACTTCATCTTTTACTTTTTCTCTCTCTAACAACGCCTCAGATTTCGCACGTTCGATGATACGTTGTGCCTCTCCTTTGGCTTTCGCGACGATCTGAGCCTCATTTGCCATTCCGCGTTTTCTTGCTTGTGCCAAGATTTCTTCCGCTTCTTGATTGACTGCGACAAGTTTATTCTCATAACTTGATTTTAACTCTGCCGCTTGCTCCATATCCGCTTTGGTTTTGGCTAGTTCCTCGGTGATCTTGTTCTTTCTGTCATTGAGCAGCTTTCTGACCGGGTTAAACAATAAATAACTCATCGCAATGCACAAAACCGCGACTGCGATTAACGTCAATACAGAATCCGCCATTAACTGCCAGTCAAGATCAAAAATTCGTTCCATTGACTCAGCTTGCGTCAATACTACCATGCTGATCTCCTTTCCTATGGTCTTTTACCGAAAAGTAAAATCAGGTGAAAGGTTTTAAGAACATCAACAAGAAAGCGACCGCCAAACCATAAAGCCCTGTCGTCTCCGCTACAGCTTGTCCCATCAACATCGTTACTGTGATAGCAGATCTCGCTCCCGGATTGCGTCCAACAGCTGCTGCCGCATGACCTGCTGCGATTCCCTGCCCTACTCCGGGTCCGATGCCGGCAATCAATGCCAACCCACAACCGATTGCCGAACAACCCAATACAAAATTCTCGTTAAATTCCATGATTTTTTCCTCCTAAAAAAGTTTCCTTAATCCATAAATTTCCTATATACTACGCGCAGACCACCTGGTTTCGAACTTACTCCCTTCTGCGCACCAATGACACGCGTACTGATAAGTAAGTTTGAAAGTTCCTTGATTTCAAACTTGCTCCCATCTACGCGCCAAGGACACGCGTACTGAGCAAGGAGTTTGAAAGTTCCCTTACTTTAAAAATTACTCCTCGTCTGCGTAAGAGTTTGAAACATAAGTCATTGTTAATAGACAGAACACATACGTTTGTATAGCACCTGAGAATAGATCAAAATAAATATGCAACGCTGCGGGCCAAATAACCGCCAAACCACCCAACATCCCATATATCAGTGCCATAATGCTCACACCCGACAAGATATTAGCGAAAAGACGCAACGACATCGAAATCGGTACCGCGATCTCACTGATTAATCCGATCGGAAACCAAATCGGCAACCACGGAGGCAGTGGAGAACACATAGACTTCCAGATATCTCGAAGCCTCTGGTGTCGAAACTGAACCACATGAATGATCGTAAACGTGATTAAAGCAAGCGGCAACGTAACACCATAATCCGCTGTTGGCGGTCGTAGCCCCAACAATCCGGAAAAATTGCTCAATAAGATAAAAAGAAAAAGCGTTCCGATATAATTATAGAAAGTCGGAGCTCTCTTACTCATACCAGTGTCAACCATTCCATCTAGTTTTTCAACAAGAAGTTCTGAAACATTTTGTAACCCACTGGGAATCTCTTTTTTCTTGCGAATTACTCGATTCACCACGATACAAAATCCGATCATCAAGAGTAAAAGAATCAAAACACTGACGTGAGTAGTGGTAATCCAAACTTCGTGACCAAAAAAATCATACGTAAAAATACCACGTATCATAAAGTCAATTTCCGATTGCTCTGAGAGCAAAATACCCATACCCCTTCTCACCTCCTTTCTTATTTCATTACAGTTTCATTGCAAAGTTACTGTTCACGCCCAATTTCATTTGCTAAAGATTTCCGAACCAAATGTCATCTACGAGAAATGGCATAGAATCAACTCTTTTTTCGATTTGTCAATGCTAAAACCCTAAAAAGTAAATGAAATTAATTCACGCTTTCGGCGTTCCTAGCAACTCAATCAATCCAAGTTGCTCTCCTTCTCTTCTTCTAAAGGCATCGGCTCCGGAATCGGATCTACCTCATGAAAAATTGCGTTATACATCTTATGCGTAAGCGGTTGTGTTAAGGCAGCCACTTTCAGTCCAAAATAACCCATGAAAAAAGCAATCACATACGTATCAATGATTTGAACCAAAGCAATTGCAACTACAGCGAGACCAAGATACCGAATCAAATATCCTGTCATCATCATTCTCGTCGCCGCAGCCCCTGC
>JAISHZ010000362.1 GCA_031262285.1 Lachnospiraceae bacterium
GATGAGGTCTCTGAGTGAGGCATGGAATGGTTGGATTCAATACACACAGGACGGAAAATACGCGGCGCTACTACTGGGGTCTTTATTCTACTTGTGGTATATAAGAAAGACGCTGGGGCGTAACGAAGTTGTTCTGTTGCGATATGCGGTTTTGACTACGATGATTGCGCTATGTCCGATTACAGCAGTTTTGCTTTGGATGTACCAGACTCCTTTTTATCCCTACGTCTGGATATTTAGTTTAGCTCCAATGACCGCTATACTCGCTGCCACAGGGGTCAAACTCTATACTCCCCTGCTTACCGGCAAAGACAAAATACCCCAAAAGCTGACATTCGTTGCATTTGGGATCGCGCTTGTCGTTTTGTGCGGGACAGCCGGTCGAAGTATGACGGAAGGCGCCAAAACGGATCTTTTAGATATACGGGCGGAAGAAACTTTACTCGTTTTGGATGAGTTTCAAAAAGAAGGAAATACTCAAACCATCTGCCTACTGGCACCCAAGGAAATTATGGGATGGGCTCGTATACTGGATGCATCTGTGACCGTACCCTATGGCAGAAACATTTGGATTCCGCAATTAAATGGCTACTCCTACGATCAATATGATGAAGATACTTATACTTTATTTGAATGGGTTGAGTCCTTAGCCGATGCTGACCAATGGTCGGATGAAGCTGCAAAACAAGCACTCGAGGTCGCGATTGAAAAAGGAGTCAATCGCATCGTTTTACCTGATTATCTGCAAGAGTCCTGCGAACAGCTTGTAATGGATATATTGGCACAACTATTGAATGGGGAAACTGACCTTTGGATAAGCACAGTGCAGAATATGCATATTATCACAATTGAAGAGTGAAGCGATTGAACGTGGACTAAACGAACGAAAGAACATGGGAGGATGAATGAGCGCGAATGTTGGGATTATCGTACCTGTTTACAACGCGGAGAAGTATCTTGTTGATGCGTTGGAGGGAATTCGCCGACAAACCTATCAAGCGCTTGAAATTTGGCTAGTGTTTGACGCTTGTGTCGATTCTAGCGTACAATTAGCAAAGGATTATGCTTCCACGCACCGAGAGTTAACAATTCATATGTTATTTAATGACGCGAATCAAGGAGCGGCATTTACCAGAAATCGCGCGCTTCAAGAAATGAATTGTCGTTACGTAGCATATCTGGATACCGATGATATTTGGAGAGAAAATAAATTAGAAAAACAGCTTGACTTTATGCACGAGAGACAAGCAGGTTTTTCCTTTACATCATATGAATTTGCGGATGAAAAAGGACACGGACTCGGACGAGTCGTTCATGTTCCCGAGCGGATGGATTACCGCGCAGCGCTCAAAAACACTACGATTTTTACTTCTACCGTGATGTTTGACACACAACGCATTCCCAAAGATACACTTTATATGCCTATGATGAAAAGCGAGGATACTGCACTATGGTGGAAAGTATTGCGCAGCGGGCAACACGCCTATGGATTGGATGAAAATCTTACATGGTACAGACGTCCTAAAAAATCGCTTTCATCGAACAAAATAGAAGCATTGCGACGAATTTGGATGCTCTATCGAAAGGCCGAGCGCTTACCACGCCTACAAAGCGCATATTATTTTTGCTTTTGGGCGATACATGCCGCGTGGCGGCGCGTGGGATAAAGAAACGGAGAACACATGAAACAGATCAATCCAATAAATCATAAGAAGCATTTAGAATCTGTAAAGCGTTTCATCAATCTTTTGATGGCTATTGTTTGTTTAGGCTTGGAAATCGCTATCTTTACCTATCACTGGATCGTACACTTTTATACCAGTTTGGTGGAACAGATACATTTTTTCTTTTGGGGTTATATATTGGAAATCTCGATCTACGCAGTTATTCTCTTCTTGGTTTCCAAAATGTATGGGGGCTTACGCATTGGATACTACAAAAATTCCGAAACCATTTTCTCAAAAATCTTCGCGACTATCCTGGCAAATATTGTTATTTATTTTCAATTATCCTTAATGGCTAACGAACTCTTTATTTTACGATTCTTCATTGAAATGACGATATTGCAGATTATAACAGACATCTTGTGGATTTTGATCTCTACCAAAATATATCAAAAATTTTTTCCGCCAAGAAAGTTGTTTTTGGTACATGGGAATCGTTTTACAGAATCGATTTGCGATAAATTTGACAGCAGAAAAGATAAGTATCGGGTGGTAACTGTCGTAAATTCGAATGTGGGAATTGATTTGATTTGTGATCAAATCTCCAGAGAATATCAACAAGGAACATGTGATGCGGTTGTGATATGGGATACAACAATAGATGAACGTAACCAATTGTTGAAGTTTTGTTATGCCAGATCGATCCGGTTTTACACCACACCCAAAATATCGGATGTTATATTACTAGGTGCGGAAGAATTACATCTTTTTGATACGCCAATTCTACTAACCCGTGAATATCGTTTGACGATGGAACAAAGATTTATTAAACGGTTTATCGATATTACAGTCTCCTGCATTTTACTCATCCTCACATCTCCGATCATGCTGATCACAGCGATTTGTATCAAGATCCATGACGGGGGGAGTGTATTATATAAACAAACACGTTGTACAAGAGATGAAAAACATTTTTTGATTTTAAAATTCCGCAGTATGCAACTGGATGCAGAAAAGGATGGAGTTGCCAGATTATCTCCGAAAAATGATGTGCGGATTACGCCGATCGGTCGTTTCATCAGAAAGGTCAGAATCGACGAACTTCCGCAGCTGATTAATATTTTGAAAGGAGAAATGTCTTTTGTCGGACCACGTCCGGAACGACCGGAGATTATTGCCGAGAATGTGAAAAGTATGCCGGAATTTACCTATCGAATGAAAGTCAAAGCAGGTTTGGCAGGTTATGCACAGATTTATGGCAAGTACAACACCGATCCGTATGATAAATTGAGATTAGATCTGCGATACATTGAGAAGTATTCGATCTTGTTGGATTTAAAACTTATGTTGCTCACACTCAAAATCCTCTTTTCATCGGATAGTACAGAAGGAGTGGACACGCAACAACTAACCGAATTTGCAAATGAATATCAAAAAAAACGTCCATCATCGTAGGATAAACCATAGAACTTAGCATTGTGCAACCAGTCGCGTAGTACACATAGTACCTATCATACCAAAATAAGAAATAATTAAAAGGGGAGAGAAAGCCATGAGCCTAAAAACGAACAACACAGACGGAGTGAATGAAACAAACCTGGTTCCAAAGAAATCGCATGATATTCGATTGAATTGCTTACGCTTACGTAAGAAGCGAATGAAGATCATCTTATGGATCTGCTTAAGTACGATTGTCATCACCCTCGCGCTTTACATCCACGCATTGATTATAACCCCGGATTTGTATGAAGCTAAATCGGTATACTATGTGGAATATGCCAGTGATCCCAAAGTGGTTGATGGCAACCATACGTATATCAATCAATACACATGGGATATGTGGATAGGAACACAATTATTCTTGGACATGATAGAAACATTTTTAAATGAAACGAATAGCGCTACAGCGAAGCCAATTCCTGCACGCGATGAAATTAAGAACGCGCTTTCTGCAAAGGTACCTTCAGATCTTCGCGTTATGGAAACCACGGTTCGAATGGCAGATCCCGATGTCACACTTATGGTTGCATCAGCGCTGGAGAAAGCTGTTGTAGCCTTTGGAGATGCTCAGCGCGAGATAAATTTTGTTCGTGTCGATGAACACGCTATAAACGTCCGGCCGGTACAAACAGATTTTTCATGGGCCTCGATGATCATGACAGTCGCATTGTTATCAACGATAGTCATCCTTTCCGGTTGCTATATTAAAGAACTTTTATCCGATGCGATCTGGCTTCCGAGAACGATTCGTCTGCGCTTTGGAGTGCCTACCGCCGGTTCCCTTTATCAACCCTGCTTTCCGATGAATATAAAGAAATATGTATCTGCGTATGAACGAGTAGGAATAACGCGCGTAATGGCACTTCCGAATAACAAAAAGATTGTTCCATCCGAAGACAATACTTCAGAAGAGTCGATCCTTGCTTTGCTTCGAGGCTGTGTCAAGGATCCGATGACTCAAAAATGGGAAATGGTTCGACCTATTTTAGAAGAGCCGGAAGACATATCGCGACTCAAGGAAATGGATGCAGTTGTGCTACTCATCGATGCAGGTGCACATATGGGTCAGAGGGTTTTGTGTGCTCTGGAATTCTTACGTTTTCACAAATGTAATATTGCGGCGACCATCCTTTGGAATGCGGATGAACGACTTATTCAGGATTACTATAGAACGCCGTGGGATTGTTTTACATGACGGAGATCAATATGAGTGTTGAAGTGCTTGTGGCTGCGATGAATATACCGCCCAATGGACTCTTAACCTTTGCATCACAGATGCGACTCGATTCAAATGCGATTGTCATTAATCAATGCGATCGTGTAGACGAAGAATGGGTTGAAGAAAAGAGTCATTCCATTCGCATGGTTTCTTTTCCGGAAAGAGGAGTTGGACGAAGCCGTAATGAAGCAATTATGCGTTCCAAGGAATCCATTTGTCTCTTTTCAGACCAGGATATCGTATACGAGGAAGGGTATGATAAACGAATTGAACTGGAATTCCAAGCATATCCCCAGATTGATATGATTTTATTTCAAGTAGAAGTATGTGCGCAGCGGAAGACTTACCATAACACGAGACACAAAAGGGTTCGCAGATTTAATTGCGGTCGTTATCCCACGTATTGTTTTGCCATTCGTCGCGATTCGTTATTAAAATCACGTGTTTTCTTTTCGCTTTTATTTGGTGGTGGTGCGCCATATAGCAACGGAGAAGACAGTCTTTTTATACGAGATTTAATCAAAAAAGGTATTCGCGTTATGACATCGCCCATATGTATCGCGCGTGAAGAATCACAAGGACAGTCCACATGGTTTCAAGGATATCATCAGCGCTTTTTCTATGACAGAGGAGTTCTCTATCACTTCCTATACGGGAAACTTGCGAAAATTTTCGCGTGGAGATTCTTATTGGCACACAAAGAGACGATGTGTGTGTCAATAGAACCCAAGCAAGCCTATCGTTATATGAAGGCGGGTATGAAACATGCGAAAAATCGGGGGAAACACCCGGAGTATCGAGATGAGCACCTGCAGGCACAGGAGTAGGAGAAAATTCGATGGAATCTAGTGC
>JAISHZ010000375.1 GCA_031262285.1 Lachnospiraceae bacterium
CTATCGCCGTGATCGGCTAAGATACGTCCTAATGTTCCCACCGACTGGTATCCTACAACTAAGATCGTACACTCCGGTCGCCACAGATTGTGTTTCAAATGGTGTCTGACTCGACCGGCATCACACATCCCGGAAGCAGAGATGATGACCTTGGGTGTTTCCATAAAATTGATACTTTTGGATTCTTCGCTTGTGATCATCAGCTTTAAATCCGGGAAGGAAATCGGATTAACTCCTTTGGTCACCAACTCCATGGCTTCCTTGTCGAAACAGGTACGTTCGTTTTCCGTAAAGATCTGCGTTGCCTCCACCGCCAACGGACTGTCCACATAGACAGGAAAATGCCGATGTCCCTGTATGAGTCCATCTGCTTTGATTTTGCGCAAAAAGTAAAGAATCTCCTGCGTTCTCCCTACTGCAAAAGAAGGGATCACGACATTCCCGCCTGCGTCAAAAGTCTCTTGCAAGATTTTAGCAAGTTCCATAACCGTATTATCCTTCACCTCCGGGTGATAGCGATCGCCGTAAGTGGATTCCATGACGACATAATCCGCTTCCTCAGTATAAGAAGGATCCTTAATCAAAGGTTGATTTTGATTCCCAATGTCTCCCGAAAAGACGATTTTCTTGGTACGACCTTGTTCGGTCAACCATACTTCGATACTGGCTGAACCCAGTAAGTGTCCGATATCGGTAAATCTTATGGTGACTCCTTCACAAATCGTGATCTGTTGCTTGTATGCACAGGGTATGATTTGTTTGATTGCAGCCTGTGCGTCTTCCATCGTATAAAGCGGCTCTGCCACAGCGTCTTTCCCTGTTCTCTTGGCTTTTCGCACCTTCCATTCTGCTTCCATCATCTGGATATGAGCACTGTCTCTGAGCATGATACTGCACAGATCGGCAGTCGCCTCCGTGGTGTAAATATGTCCTCGAAAGCCACGCGCGCACAACAAAGGCAATAGACCGGAGTGGTCAATGTGAGCATGGGTCAGAAGAACAAAGTCAATGCGGTTGCAGGATATCGGCAGTTCAATGTTTTCATATACATTGACTCCCTGCTCCATACCGTAATCAATCAAGATGTGTTTTCCATCCACCTCCAACAAGTGAGCACTTCCCGTCACCTCATGATCTGCTCCGATAAACGTCAGTTTCATCATGACTCCTTTCTGCTGCTATCCCTTTGGTGATCCCAGCATCATTAAGATTGCTTCTCTATATATGGCTTTGGCAATTTCGCCATTCTGTGTGCTGTGTGCAATGAATTTTTCCATCATGATTCCGCTGTTCACTTCCAGAATATAGAGTCCTTGTGATGTACGTATCACGTCTACTGCTGCAAAACAGATGTCAAGTTGCGCTGCCGCTTGAATGGCAAGTTGGCATAACTGTTCATATAGCTCTCCGGACTCCAACAATTGCGGCTCTGCTCCTTGTCCCAGATTGGATTTCCATCCCAAAAGGAATTCTTCTCCTTGTTTCAGAACGCATTCCTCTTGCTCTTTCGTTAGATTTGGTGCAAGGAAGCAGTGATTCTGTTCCATATAGTTCAGTACTAGCTTGTGCAAAGTGGAGTGTCCATCGCCTACGATACAGGGAACGTTTTTGGCATAAACCAACTTGACCTTTTGCTGTAAGATCACTATTCTATATTCTTTCAACACTTCATAATAAGGGGAAACTGCTATCGTGCGATTCGTAGAGAGTAGTGTCTGCACCGCTCGCTCCAGTTCTACTTGTGTTCGAGTCAGTAAAACGTTGTGACCTCCCGACCCTTCATTGGGTTTCACGACGAGAATCGAATGCTCTCGCAGAAGCGAAGTTAAGATAGACCAGTTTCCAATCCCATTGGGATCATGAACATTGCCGGCATTCAGAAAGAGCTCATGCTTGACACTTGGAATCTTCGCTTGATTCAATACTTCATATGCGGCGCATTTATCGTCACATAGTTTGGCTGAAGCAGCATTATTGATTCCAAATTTGTAACCAAAGATATAAGCACTACGCTTCTGCAGCGTTAATTTCAAAATCCAATCATAGGAAAAGGAAGTCAATGCAATTCCTTCTTCCTTACAGATCTGCCGCACTAAAATAAGCAAATTTCGCTCGTGATTGTATGTCACATCTTTTCTCCGTTTCAAATATAGGATTTCGATTGGGTACGATTTGTGTTTTTTACAGTAAGATTTGTGTTAAATATTGATATATCTCTTCATTATGTTCATGCCAATGTTCACAAATCGTCTCAGCCATATCTTTCACCGGAACAGTCATATGCAATTCCATTAATTTGACATCTTCGTCATTGGCACGAAGTCTCACTTCATATTCGCCGGAGGGAAGTCTGTGATAATCCGCGAAGATCGCTAATTCCTTGCGCAGGGCAAATCGATTCTCGTATAAATAGTCTTTGATTTGTTTGCGGAGCTGCGCGTGAATCTGATTTTCAAAATGATTCAGTGTCTCTCGCCCTTCCGGTGTCACGAACAAAAGTGTTCGGTTTGCAATCGTTTGCGATTGAATCAAGGCACTTTCTTTGAGATCTTCGATCACGATTTGAAGAGTGGGAAAAAGTGTATACTCTTTTACGAGCATGAAATCGCTGATCTGTGCGGTCGTTAAAGGAAAGTCGGCTTGCGACAAAAGATAAAGAACGATTAATTTGTGTAGGAATACGGTATCTTGAGGCATGAACCCGGCTCCTTATCTGAAAGGTTACATATTGCAACCTTAAATATTCGCTTTAACAGCTGCTGCCACTTCCTCTGCAATCCTTGTATCGAACGGTTCAGGCAGAATAAAGTCTTCTCTGATATCTTCATCCGGCACTAACGCCGCAATGGCTTTTGCCGCTGCAAGTTTCATGTCATCTGTAATCTGCTTTGCTCGACCTTCCAATGCTCCTTTAAAAATCCCCGGAAAAGCAATCACATTGTTTACTTGATTGGGGAAATCGCTTCTTCCGGTTCCGACCACTCTCGCACCGGCGGCTTTGGCTTCGTCCGGCATGATTTCCGGCACGGGATTGGCCATCGCGAACAAGATTGAATCGCGATTCATTGAGGCAACCATCTCTTTGGTTACGACTCCGGGAGCGGATACTCCCACCAAGATATCAGCACCTCGCATAGCGTCCGCTAATGTCCCCGAAAGGTTGTCCGGATTGGTCAGTTGGGTCATTTGTGCTTGTACTTCGTTGAGCCCTTCCGTGCTTTTTGATAGGATACCCACTTTGTCACACAAAATCAAATAGGGGAATCCATATTGCAACAAAAGTTTCGAAATCGCTATTCCTGCGCTTCCCGCTCCATTGACGACGATTTTACATTCGCTTTTCTCTTTCCCAACAACTTTAAGCGCGTTGATCATCGCCGCCAACACCACAATGGCTGTTCCATGTTGATCGTCATGAAAAACAGGAATCGGTAAGAGTTCGTTGAGACGCTTTTCGATCATAAAACAACGCGGCGCACTGATATCCTCTAAATTGATACCTCCAAAAGCAGGTGCCAGATAGCAAACCGTTTTGATGATTTCCTCGGGATCCTGCGTATCCAAGCAGATCGGAACCGCATTGACCCCACCAAATTCTTTGAACAGTACCGCTTTCCCTTCCATCACCGGCATGGCAGCCAGCGGTCCGATATTGCCAAGACCCAGCACCGCGCTTCCATCGGAGATTACCGCTATGGTGTTGGATTTGATGGTATATCGGTACGCGGCTTCAGGATCTTGGGCGATCACTTTGCAAGGTTGCGCTACTCCCGGCGTATACGCAAGACTCAAATCTTCTCTTGTCTTAACCGGCACTTTGGATGTTATTTCTAGTTTTCCGTTCCATTCTTGGTGTAGTTGTAAAGCTTTTTCGTTTATCGTCATAGTTTGCTCCCGTCTGCGCGCCAACGGCGCACGTATTTATCAAGGAGTTTGAAAGTTCTCTTACTTTCAAACCTCCTCCTAAGAAAAGGGTTTTTTGCTCACCCCATTGTAGCACATCTCCATCGATTGAACTACGAAAGATTCTTCCGAATTACTTCTCAATTGGTTACAGTTCACGCGTTCGCCGATCTACGTTTGAAGAGCAGTGTATCTCGGACGAACCGCACAGAGCCGTGGGGAGTTTGGGGTGTTAGACTCTCTGAGCGTTCCGATGAGCCCATGACAGTGAAAATGCGCGCACAAGCAAGCGCTCATTT
>JAISHZ010000021.1 GCA_031262285.1 Lachnospiraceae bacterium
CTTCATTGGCGGGATGTGGAAAAGCATCCGACAATGGCGAGATCAAGATCAAATGGATGTTCTGGGACGACCTAACGGTAACAGAAGACAAGACATCGTTAGGGTACGCCGAAGTCATCAAACGCTTTAATGAACAGTACGATGGAAAGTACGAAGTTGAAGCAATTACCACCAATCTGGAAGAGTATGACACAAAGCTGAACGCGCTTATCACAGCAAAGAACTGCCCGGATGTGTATATCTGTAATCCCGGACCGAACTTGACGCAGTATGTTGAGAATGGAGCAGCAGCCGACTTGACAGAGATTTTAGCGGGCGATCCGGATTGGTATGGTTCCTTTACCGATGGTATCTTTGAACGTCTTACATATGACGGCAAGATCTACGCGGTTCCGGCGAACTTTACAGCAGCGCTCGTTTTCTACAACACAGAGATCTTTACAGAAGTGGGTGTGACACCTCCCACTACCTTTGATGAGTGGATCGCGGTTTGTGAGCAGATCAAAGCGGCAGGATACAATCCCATCGCTTGTTCCGCAGGAACTCCTTGGTGTCTTTCCATGGTAGCCGGATATCTTTGCGACCGTGCAGGCGGACCTGACAATTTGGCATCCATCAGCGACGGTACAGGATCATGGCTTGATCCTTCCTTTATTACGGCAGGTGAGAAACTAGACCAGTTAAAAGATTACTTCCAAGAAACAGCAGCCGGAGATTCCAATGATCAAGCAACAGCAATGTTCTACAACGGTCAGGCAGCGATGTTAGTACAAGGTTCTTGGGTTATTGGTCAGATCAATGGTAGTGCTCCCGATTTTGAAGACAATTGCGGCGTGTTCTCCTTCCCGGCAATCGATGGCGGAGCTGACCCGAATCGTATGATCGTGAAGACCGACAACATGGTTATGAGCGCAACGACTAAGTATCAAGATGCTTGTATCGCACTGATTAAGGCATTCACCGATGAAACTGCTCAGAAATATACAGCAGAAGTCGGCGGAAAGATCCCCGTAGTAAATGTTACGTATGATGAAGCACAAGCTCCTGCACAGTTGGGATATGTTATGGATATCTTGGCGAGATCAACCGGTACTTTCGGATTCTACAATGAATCTCTTGATTCTGTAGAAGCAGGCGATGTATTTGATAACGCTATGGTAGATCTTTTCTTAGACAGTGTTACTCCCCAAGAAGCATTCCAAAAAGTACAAGATTTCTACGTAAATAATGTTTGGAATCAATAAGAATGGCTTGTGAGAAATGTGCAAGCTTTGAACGCAGACAGAAACTGTCGCGTGGAACGAACACTTTTGCTTACAGATACGGGATTGGTGCATACCAATCCCGTATCTGTAAGTTAAGTGAAATATCTTGAAACTTACCATTCACTGTCTGCATCTAGCGCAGTCACTATTGTGTGGATGTTTGAAAGCAAAAATCGTTTTCAAACTCCTTGCGTAGAATGCGCTCCGAGGCGTGAATCGTAAACGCTTGAAAGGAGGACTACATGGACAAAATTTTTAGGAGCAAATCAGCGATTTTGATTTTCATCGCACCCGCTGTGCTTCTGTTTACTTTGATTTTGTTGATCCCGGTTGGGCAAGCCTTGTACTACTCTCTTTGTGAATACACTCTTCCGGGCAAACCGAAATTTGTCGGATTCGCGAATTATATTAGGATCTTTACCCAAGATGAAACGATGCGAGTGGCTCTAAAGAACTCTATCTTCTTTACGATCTTTTCGGCTATCACACAGCAATTTTTCGGTCTTTTATTGGCAGCATTATTGACCAATATTAAGAAATTTCGTAATTTGTTCAAAAATGTTTACTATCTCCCGGCAGTCTTATCATCGGCTGCGCTAGGTCTTTTGTGGTCATTTTTGTTTAATCCGCAGATGGGAATTAACCAGATACTTTCCGTCTTTGGAATCAAAGGTCCCTTATGGCTGATGGATACGAAAGGATTTATCATACTGCCGATGTGGGTCATCGCGACTGTTGCGACATGGCAATATACCGGAACGACCATGATGCTTTATATGGCGCGAATTACCAGTATCCCGAATTCTTTGTACGAAGCTTCTTACATAGATGGCGCGAGTAAAGTCCAGAGTTTTCGATTCATTACGCTTCCTTTGATCAAACCGATGGTGGCGACGACGTTATCGCTCAATTGTATCGGGTCTTTGAAGTTTTTTGACCTTGTTTACAATATGACTCAGGGCGGACCCGGACGTAGGACCGAGGTTTTGGCGACAGATCTGTATTTTGAAGGATTCCAATACTTCAAAAGCGGGTACGCAAGCGCAATCGGTGTGATTCTTCTCATCCTGTGCTTGGTGGTGACAGTGATCATTAATAAATGTATCAAAATCGAAGACTACGAAATGTAAAGAAGGCAATTTCGCACTCTTTGAAAGGTAGGAAACTTTCAAACTCCCTGATGGATGCACGTGCCTTTGGCGCACAGATGGGAGCAAGTTTGAAAGTAAGAAAACTTTCAAACGCCTTGATTAAGATGTGCGCCTTTGGCGCACAGATGGGAGCAAATATGAAAAGAATAAAGATTTCAAAAGTCTTAATTTATTTCTTCCTTATTTTACTTCTATTGATTTACGTCTTTCCGCTTATTTGGATGTTATTTGTATCATTTAAAACAAATGCGGAAATATTCCAGAACCCATTTGGATTACCTGCATCGCCGCAATGGAAAAATTACTCGGTCGCTTGGACCGGAGGGAAACTTTGGTTGGCGACGATTAATTCTCTTATCGTTTGTTCAGTTACTTTGGCGGTCAGTATGTTGGTTGGAGCGATGGCAGCGTTTGCTATTGGACGGATGAGATGGAAGTTGGCGAATTCTACGCTACTCTATTTTATGATTGGTATGATGATTCCGGTGCATTGCGTTTTGATTCCTCTGTTTGTGCAGTTTTCCAATCTGCGCATGACCAATACGTTGTTTTCGCTCATTATTCCTTACATTACCTTTTCATTACCGATGACGATTTATATATTGGTGAACTTTTTTAGAAGTATGCCCAATGAGCTTTTTGAAGCCGCTTGTATCGATGGCTGTTCCATTTATCGTTGTTTTTTCAGAATCGCGCTTCCATTATCCAAATCCGGATTGTTTGTAACCGGTTTGATGACATTTGTAAACAACTGGAACGAACTGCTTTTGGCAATGGTGTTCATCTCAGATGCAGCCAAGAAGACACTTCCGGTCTCGTTGACGTATTTCGTAGGCCCCTATTCGACCAACTACGTGCAAATGTTTGCTGCAATTATTATAGCGATTGCTCCATCCATTGTGGTATACTGTTTCTTTAGTAATCAGATCGTGGATGGTCTGACCGCAGGAGCAGTGAAAGGGTAAGAAGTGAGGCTCCATAGGCGTACCACGGTTTGGTACGTTTATGGAGCTTTTTCGTTCATCAAAAACAACTACCGCTTGGCAGCGGTAAACGGAGGAAGTATGGGTATATCGTATTTTGAAGAGGAGCGATGTTTTCAACTGGACACGCCTAACACTACCTATGTGATAGGGATTCTTGGCAAGGAAGGACTTATCGGACACACCTACTATGGGAAAAGAATTCGTGACGGACGCGACACACTTGAGGCGTTTCGTACACGGGAATATCCCTTTAATCCGGACGACAATGCGCGCGATCGATTGGGATTTTTGGATACGTTTCCGACCGAATACGCGGGACATGGGTTGGGAGATTATCGTAGTAGTAGTATTCGTGTGAGAGACAGGAATGGACATAGCGCGGTGCAACCATGTTATGTGAGTCATACTATTTTCGATGGTAAAAAAAAGCTTGCCGGGCTGCCTGCTACTTTCGGGGAGGCGGCGGAAGTGCAAACGTTAGAACTTATCTGTCGCGACAATGTGATCGGGTTGGAAATCATTTTATCCTATAGCGTGTTTGCGGATACGGATGTGATCGCTCGCAGTGTGCGTGTCGTCAATATCGGAGAAGCGCCCATCTTCTTAACCAAGGTGATGTCAGCGAGCTTGGATATGGACAACAAAGAGTTTGATCTATTGACCTTGCACGGATCATGGGCGAGAGAGCGGCAGATGCAAAGAATGCCGTTGGGGAATGGGTCGCATGGTGTTTACAGTTTGCGCGGAGAGAGCGGACATCAAGAACATCCATTTTTGGGATTGGTAAGTCACAACGCGGATGAGCAAAGCGGGGAAGCGTATGGATTTCATTTCGTCTATTCCGGAAATTTCATCGCCATGGCGCAGCGCAATCAATTCAACTCTGTTCGCGTACAAATCGGGATTCACCCCGATGATTTTTGTTGGAAGCTAGAACCAAGCGAAGATTTTCAAGCGCCGGAAGCGATCCTCTGTTACAGTGCAAACGGAATCGGTCAGATGACGCGTTCCTACCATACGCTGTATCGGAAACATTTAATCCGCAGTCCGTACCGAAATCGCAAGAGACCTATTCTCATTAACAATTGGGAAGGTACTTATTTCAATTTTGATGAAGAGAAATTGTATGCGATCGCAGAAGAGTCCGCGAAACTTGGGATTGAAATGTTGGTCATGGACGATGGTTGGTTTGGGAAACGGGACGACGACAATTCCTCCCTAGGTGACTGGGTGGTTAATGAGGCGAAATTAAAGGGTGGACTGGCTGCTTTGGTTGATCGTGTGAACGCTCTTGGTATGGAGTTTGGTGTGTGGTTTGAGCCGGAGATGGTTTCGCCGGATTCTGATCTATACCGCACACATCCGGACTGGGCGATTGCGCTGCCGGGTAGAGTACCGGCAAGATCGCGCAACCAATTTGTTCTGGACATTTCCAGAAAGGAAGTGCGGGAATGCATCGTTGGGCAGATGAAAAAAATCCTTCACGACGCCAATATTTCGTATGTGAAGTGGGATATGAATCGTTCTTTGAGTGATTTGGGCAGCGTAGGTTTGGCACCGGACAGACAAGGAGAGCTTTACCACCGTTATGTACTTGGGATGTATGAGATGCAGGAGAGTTTGATTACGGAATTTCCGAATCTACTCTTGGAGAACTGTTCCAGTGGCGGTGCGCGTTTTGATCCGGGTATGTTGTATTACGGACCACAGATTTGGTGTTCGGATGATACGGATGCTGTGGAACGTCTTGGCATTCACGAAAGCACGGCTTTGATTTATCCTTTGTCCGCGATGGGCGCACACGTCAGTGTCTGTCCTAACCACGCGATTGGTCGAAATACCCCTTTTGCGACCAGAGGGTATGTGGCGCTTACGGGAACTTTTGGCTATGAGCTGGATGTGACGAAGCTTAGCGATGAAGACAAGGCGATGATCCCGAAGCAGGTGGCGATGTATCACGCATTCAATGA